>WTJQ01000412.1 GCA_011524785.1 Planctomycetota bacterium
GCCTCACCGCCGTGACCCCCACGAACGCCAGGCGGAACGCGCTGTTCCTCAAGTTCGTCGGCCAGAAGGACAACCGCCAGGCGGTGGGCGCGATCCTCGAGGTCCGGGCGCAGGACCTCTACCGCCGGGTCTACCTGCGCGGCGAGGCGGCCATCGTCGGGATCGGCGACCGCCCCTACGCCGACGTGGTGCGGGTGACCTGGCCCAACGGCGTGGTGCAGCAGGAGCTCGACGTCGAGGCCGGCGTGCAGTTCTTCCTCGACAACTCGGACTTCGGGGTCCAGCCCGAGGGGCTGATCGGCTCCTGCCCCTTCCTCTACACCTGGAACGGCGAGACCTACGAGTTCATCAGCGACGTCCTCGGCATCACCCCGCTGGGCCTGCCGATGGCTCCGGGCATGCTGGTCCCGCCGGACCACGACGAGTACGTGCTCGTCCGCGGGGACCAGCTGGTCCCGGACGAGGACGGGTTCCTCGAGCTGCAGTTCACCGAGGAGCTGCGCGAGGTGACCTACCTCGACCGGGCCCTGCTGCAGGCGATCGATCACCCCGCGGACGTGGAGGTCTATCCCAACGAGCGCTTCTCGTTCCCGCCGTTCCCGGAGGAGCACCTGCACACGGTGAAGGAGGCGCTCGCCCCGGTGTCCGTGACGGGCTCGGACGGCGGGGATTGGACCGAGGCGCTGGCGGCCGAGGACGACGTGCACGCCACGCCGTTCGAGGGCTACATGGGGCAGTACCTGGGTCTCGCCGAGCCGCACTTCCTCGAGCTGGCCTTCGACCCCGAGCGCGTGCGAACCGCCGAGCGGCTGCGCCTGGTGTGCACGGGGTGGTTCTACTGGACCGATGCGTCGGTGAACATGGCGGCCGGCCGGACGCCGGGCCTCGAGTTCGTGCCGCCGCTGATGATGGCCGAGACGCCCGAGGGCGAGTGGGCCCCCACTGGCCCGCCCCTCGGCTTCCCGGCCGGCAAGACCAAGACCATGGTCGTGGACGTCACCGAGACGTTCCCGCGCGACGCCGCGCGCATCCGCCTCTTCTCGACCCTGATGCTGTACTGGGACCGCATCGCCCTCGTGATCGACGACGACGACGCACCGCGCAGGGTCACTGAGCTCGAGCCGGCCTCGGCACGCCTCTGGCACCGCGGGTTCAGCCAGCCTGTCGAGACCGAGCGCGAGGACCTCCCCGAGCGCTTCGAGTGGGAGCGACTGGCGGACCTGCCGCGCTGGGACCAGCACCCGGGCAACTACACACGGCACGGGGAGTGCCTCCCCCTCGTCGAGGCGATCGACGACCGCTTCGTGATCATGGGCTCCGGGGACTGCCTGACCCTCCGCTTCGACGGCTCCGACCTGCCGGAGCTCCCCGAGGGCTGGACCCGGGACTGGATGGTGTTCCTGGACGGCTGGGCGAAGGACCGGGACCCCAACACGATCGAGGCCCTGGAGGTCGAGCCCCTGCCCTTCCACGGGATGAGCGGGTACCCGTACGGCCCCGACGAGGCCTTCCCCGATGGCCCCATTCACCGGGAGTGGAGGGCCGAATGGAACACTCGTTCGGCGAGGAGGCACCTGGCTCCGCTAGCCCCCAGCGCCTTCGAGGACTGGAGCAGAGGGCGTTGAGAGGCCAAGGGCCCGGCCGACATCTCCAGGTTGCATATTTTGCCGTTTCGTAGTTGCCAGGATGTCGCATCCATAGCACGGTCGTTCTCGCCAGCCTCCCCATGCCCGGGGAGCGGCACGACCTGCCATGCCCCTCCAAAGCGCCCTCGCGGGCTTCCTCCTCGTGGTCTCAGCCGCCTCGGCGGCTGCCCAGTACGCCGAGCGTCCTGACCTCCTCGGTTCCGGCTCCCCAGCCGTCGACGCCAGCGGTCGCTCGATCAAGTCGCAGCGGATCCGCGCCGTCCATGCGCGGACGTCCCAGCTCCCCGGCACCACCGGGTGGCTGATCCGGAGGGACCCGTACCTGGCCTACCAGCTCGGTCGCAACCTCAACTACCGGGAGTTCCGCGACCGGGACGGGATCTTCTCCGACCTCGTGTCCCAGCTCGGGGGGCCGATGCCCGACCCGGCCGTGGCCAAGATCACGGCCAACAACCAGGTCAGCTGCCTCGGCTGCCACAACGTGCCCTCGGGCAACCCCGGCGGCGGTCCCAACTTCGCGAAGGACTCCGGGATGGGGCGCAACACCCCCCACTACTACGGCGCGGGCATCGTGGAGATGCTGGCCCTGCAGATCCGTGCCGAGCTGCTCGACGAGTTGGACGAGGACGAGAGCGGCTGGGTGAGCGCAGCCGAGGCCATGAACGCGGACCCCGAGTTGGAGGCGCGCGCCATCGGCGGACAGCGCATCGACTTCGGGGATCCGAGGCTGTCGGGGGGCAGCACCGGCTCCCCCTCCCTGAACAACGTGCTCACCGTCTGGTACGTCGATGCGAACGGCCACCCGGTCCCCGGAGCGGTGGGCGTCGACAACCAGACCACGTTCGGCTACTCGTTCCACGTCACGGTCTGGGGTTGGGGTCAGGGCGCAGGCCGGAGCGCCCTCAATCCGACGAACCGCGCCTTCCTCTGGGACCCGTTCAAGGCCCACAGCGGGCTCGAGGCCTGTGACCCGAGCTCGGTGGTCGACCCGGACGGGGACGGCGTCACCGAACCCACCCTCTCGGGTGCGCTCCAGTTCCCGGTGACCCACCTCCCCCCTGACGGCGGCTCCGCCATGAACGCCCTGGGCTTCAGCGAGGACGATCCCGACGGGGACGGCTACCTCAACGAGATCAGCGAGGGCGACCTCGACCTCGGCGAGTGGTTCATGCTCCATGCGCCCCGGCCCGCGTTCTCAGGGGTCCCGAAGCTTCGCGAGCGCGGGGAGGCGCACATGGAGGCCCTCGGCTGCACCGAGTGCCACGTCCCGG
>WTJQ01000037.1 GCA_011524785.1 Planctomycetota bacterium
CTTCATGGGAGGCGGGGGGCGGACAGGATGGCGTCGGCCTGTACGGAGCAGGACGCCCAGCGGACGCGGTTGTTCCCGCTAGCCCGTCGCAAATCGAGTCAGCCCGGCTCCTCGGGCTCCACGCGGGAGGCGAGATGCCGCACCTGGCTCTCCCGGAGGTGCGCGAGCAGCTCGGTGAGACGCCCGGGGTGGGCCTCCAGCTCGTCCATCCGGGCGCGGCAGAGGGGGCACTCGTGGACCTCCACGTGCGCCCCGAGGAACCGCGAGGGCCCCTCCTCCAGCTCGCCCGTCCGCCACCGGGCCAGCCAGTGGCGGGCCGGGCAGGACGCCCCGCGGGCGCGCCAGACCGCCGCCAGGTCGAACGGAGCCCGCCCTCCGGCGGCCAGCTCCTGGAGTGCCTCCGGCCAGCCCTCACTCGGCTCGGTCCCCCCATCGCTCCGAGGCTCGCCGTCCGAGCGCGCCATCTCGCGGGCCAGGGACGCCATGCGCTTGAGCGCACGGAACTTGATGCCCGCCACGGCGCTCTCGTCCTCGATCCCCAGGCTGGCGGCCACGTCCCGGTTCCGCCGCCCCGCGAGCAGCAGGGCCTCGACGATCAGGAGGCGGTCGTACTCCCCCGCGCTCCACGTCTCGGCCACCCAGGCCTCCAGGACGCGCCCCAGCACCTCGGCGCCATGCGTGGCCACCTCGTCCCGATGCACGAGGCTGCTGGGAGAGGGTGCCTCGAGGGGGAGCCGGTCGAAGACGTCGTCCTCCTCGCCCTCGCCGAGCCCAACACCCCGACCGACGCCGCCCCTCCGGAGGTGGTCGATGGTCCGATTGCGACAGATGCCGAAGAGGTATTGCTCCACCGAGTAGCGGCGATCGAAGCGAGGGATCCCGCGCACGGCGCCGAGCAGCGTCTCCTGCAGGACGTCCTCGCAGGCGGCGGGGTCGACCACCCGGCGTCGCACGAACGCGAGCAGGCGCTCGGCGTAGCGCGCCTCCAGCGCGGCCCACTCCCGGTCGTCGAACGCCTGCAGCCGGTCGATGTCGAGCTCGTCGTCCATGGTCGGTTGATGCGGCCTCGGGCCTGCGGCCTCAGGTGATGAGCCCCTGGAGGACGACGAGGGCGAGCGCCCCGAGCGTGAAGCCCAGGCCCGCGAACAGGCCCACGATCATGGCGTGCCGCAGCAGGCGCTGCCGCAGGGTCGCGCCGGGGTCCGGCTCCCGCAGCCTCCGCCGCAGCTCGGCGATGCGCTCGGGCAGCGTGCTGCCGGTGAGGGCCGTGTCCTCGGAGAGGCGGCTCGGACCGAGCTCGAGGTCCGAGACACCGAGCGCGTCGAGCACGATCCGGTCCTCCTCGCTCGCTCCTTGGCCCAGCTGCTCCAGGACCTCCACGACCGAGGCCGGCCGGTCGGCGGGGTCGAGCCGGAGGCACTGCCGCGCCACCTCCGCCAGCGGCGCCGGGAAGCCCTCGGGGAACGCGGGCGGCCGGTCGTCGTCCCGGCTGACGAGGCCACCCTCGCCCACCGCGTACGGCGGGCGCCCGGTGAGGCTCTCGAAGAGGAGGACGCCGAGGCTGTAGACGTCCGCGCGGTGGTCCGCGCGTGACCGCAGCACCTCGGGGGCCATGTAGTGCGGCGTCCCGCGCCCCATGCTGAGGGTCTGGCGCCCGTCCGCGAGCAGCTTCGCGAGGCCGTAGTCCCCGACCTTCGCCACGCCTCCGCGCAGGAACACGTTGGCCGGCTTCAGGTCGAAGTGGACCACGCGCCGGGCATGGAGGGCCGCGACCCCCCGACAGACCTGGACGAAGACGGTCACCGCGTCTCGAGCCGGCAGCGGGCCCTCCGCGAGGGCGTGGGCGAGGGTGCGCTCGCCCCCGAAGCCCATCACGAGGTAGGGCACGCCCCCAGCGAGCCCCAGGTCCTCCACGGAGACGAGGTTGGGGTGCTCGAGGTCCGCCAGGTGTCGCACGTGCTCGAGCTCGCGCTCGGCGATCCGCGCGGCCTCGCCCTCGCCGAGCTTCAGGAACTTGATCGCGAGGGGCCGTCCGGTGGAGAGCCGCCGCGCCTTGTAGACCTCACCGAAGGCTCCCCCGCCGAGCCGCTGCAGCACCTCGCACCCGGGGACGAAGCCGGGCGACCGCAGCTCCCGGTAGAACTCCTCCCAGTCGGCCATCGCGCCCGAGTCTAGCCGCTGGCTCCAACCCGCTCGGTGGGCGGCAGGAAGCAGATCGAGGTGGCAGCCGCCTCGGGCCCACGCAGGGACAGGCGGAGCTCGGCGGGCACGCGGAGAGGGAGTTGGAAGCGGTGCTCCACGGGTTCCGCGTCCGGGGCCGCGTGGATCAGGACCAGCCCGTCGGCGTCGGCCTCCAGCACGACCTCGGACTCAGCGCCAGGGAGCCCCAGCAAGGCACCGCGATCGGCTCCGAGGCGCAGCCTCCCACCGGGTCCTGGGAACCAGACGAGCAGACCTCCGGCTCCGCCGAGGACGTCGTCGCGAGCGGGCACGAGTGCGAGGGAGGCCGAGGCCGGGTCCGGACGCCGGACCTCGAAGGTCGTGCCCCCGCCGAGCTCGATCACGGCGCGGTCGAGGAGGGGGCGGGCCTCGCGGATCGCCTCTCCGTTCACGCACACCTCGGCACCGGCCGCTGGGGCGAGGTCCCAGCCCTCGCCCCCGTGGAAGCTGGCAGTGGGACGGAGCCAGGCGTGCTCGGCTGCCACGGCGGCATGGAGGCCGACGTCGGCGCACCCGGCTCCCACCTGCCCCAGCAGCAGGGGCCCTCCAACGACGACGTCCCAGTCCCCCACATCGTCCACGGCGAGTCGCAGGCGGATGGGCCCGGCCGCGCGCCGGTCGGAGGGACGGGAACGAGGAGGCGCTGCCTCCCCGGAGGAGGGAGGAGGCTCGCCGGCCATCCCGCCCTCACGCGC
>WTJQ01000569.1 GCA_011524785.1 Planctomycetota bacterium
GCGGCCCACCCGGACCTGTTCACGACCTGGCACCAGCTGCCCCACCCCGAGCCCGCCCTGCGCGACCTCAAGCGCATCGCGCTCGAGCTGCCCGAGGTCCTGCACCGCTTCCCGCGAGGCTTCGCCCTCGCACGTCGCCGCCGCGCGGAGGACGCCCTGCAGCTCTTCCGCGCGTGGAAGGCCGACGGGCGCTCCTTCCAGGCGTTCCTGCGCTCGCAGCGCGACCCGCTGCTGGACGACGTCCTGCGCTGGGAGGAGGCTCAGATCCGCCAGGGCGCTCGTGGCGCGCACGACGCCGCCCCGCTCACGCCGGAGGCCCGCCCCGTGCCCTCCGGCGAGGTGCTCGCGGTCGGGCACGACCTCTCGGCCCTGCGTCCCGATGCCCTCGTCCCCCCCGGGGTCCCCACGCACCTCGTCATCCAGCCCGCGCCGCGCGCCCTCGCCGGCACGCGCACCCTGAAGATCTCGCCCGACGTGGCCCGCGTCCTCGGCGCCCTCGCGGGCGAGTCCAGCGTGGCCGAGCTTGAGCAGCAGCACCCCGGCATCCGCACGACCCTCGAGCGCCTGCACGGAGCGGGCCTCGTCACCTCCACCGCACCATGATCCAGCGCATCCCGACCGAGCGCGGGGACTTCCCGGTCTCCCTCGTGTTCCCGCCCCAGGGCCACTTCACCCAGCCCTACCTCGCCCTGCCCTGCCTGAAGGCGTGGCTGCACGAGGCCGGCTATCAGGACGTGGAGCTACGAGACCTCTCGATCGAGGCCTACGACCACTTCCTCACCCCCGAGTACCTCGCCTACGCGAAGGAGCGCGCCGCGGGCCGCCTCGGGGCCCAGCGCTTCGAGGACGGCAGCAGCGCCCTCTCGTTCGACGACATGCGGGCGTGGCGCACGGCGGTCGAGGCCGAGGTCAGCGCGGACGTGCTGATCGACACCATCGACGACGCCAAGAGCGTGCTGCGGGGGCCCGACTTCTTCGAGACCGAGCGCTACGTGCCGGCGGTGCGCGCGCTGTACCACGGACTCCGCCTCGTCTCGGCCGCGCACTACCCGAGCGAGCTGACGCCGCACAACTTCACGATGCGGTACGCCAACGACCGCTCGCGGGAGGTGCTGGCCGCCACGCGGGACGAGGCCGAGAACCCCTTCATCCGCTTCTACCGCGAGGAGGTCCTCCCGGGCCTGATCGAGCGCAAGCCGCGCGTGCTGGGCATGTCGGTGATCTACGGCAGCCAGCTGATCCCGGCGCTGACCCTCGGCCGCCTCGTGAAGGAGGCCCTGCCCGACTGCCACATCACCGCCGGCGGCGGCTTCCTGGCCTACATCGGCAAGAAGCTGATGCACGCCCCGGGCATCGAGGACTGCCTGGACTCGATGATCTTCCACGAGGGCGAGAACCCGCTCACCATGCTCTGCGACGCGCTACGCGAGGGGCAGGAGGACCTCTCCGAAGTGGGCGGCATGACCTGGTTCGACCGGCGCGGGGAGCAGGTGGTGACGGTCGAGAACGGCCTCGCGCACCCGATCAAGCTGAACGACGCGCCGCCCCCGAACTTCGACGGGCTGCCCTTCGAGAAGTACTTCTCGCCGTCCGTCGTCATCCCCTACGACATCAACCGCGGCTGCTACTACGGGGAGTGCACGTTCTGCACCCTGCCCACGGTCATCGGTCCGGGGTACCGCACGCGCAAGGCCGACACGATCGCACAGCACGTGCTCGAGCTGCGCGACCGCCACGGCGCGGCCCACTTCAACTTCATCACCGACTGCATGCCGCCGGGGATGATCAAGGACCTGCCGGACCAGCTCATCGAGAACCGCGCGGGGATCACCTGGTGGAGCGACGCGCGTGTCGAGCCCAAGGCGTACTCCGAGGAGGGCGCGCGCCGCCTGTACGAGTCCGGCTGCCGCAAGCTGCTCTTCGGGTTCGAGACGCCGACCCCGCGGCTGCTCAAGATGATGAAGAAGGGCACCTCGCTGAAGTCGACCGTCGAGGTCGCCGAGAACTGCGCGCGCGCGGGGATCAGCGTGACCTGGTACGCGATGGTCGGCTTCCCCTCCGAGACCCTGGAGGAGGCGCGCAACACGATCCAGTTCATCAAGGACAACGCGCACGCGGTGCGCGAGGTCAGCCTGCAGACCTTCCACATCGACGAGGTCGCCCAGACCTATCGCGAGCCGGAGAAGTTCGGCATCGAGATCCTCGACGACCCGGACGCGGACCTGCAGCTCTACCACGACTACGAGTCGTCGGAGGGCATGACCCAGGAGGAGGCGGCCGAGGCCTTCGAGGAGATGATGACCGCGCTGCGCGAGACGCTGCCGCTCTTCGCGGGCGACAACATCTTCTACTTCATGCAGAAGTCGCACTACTTCCTGCACCTCGCCGCGGGGGTGAAGCCCGACGACTTCATCGCCCGCTGCACGGAGCGCACCGAGGCCCGTGGCGAGCGAGACGCGCGGGAGGACCTCGTGACGGCCGAGCGCCTGGTGATGCGGCCCCTGCCCTTCTCCTACTCGCGGGTCGTGAAGACGCTCGCGCACCCCCTCGCGCGCGCGGCTCGCCCCGACTTCCTCACGGGCCGCTTCGTGGCGGATGCGGAGGAGGTCGCGCGCGAGCGCCTCGAGGACGCCCCGCGGGAGGAGCGCGTGCTGGCGTACGACTCCGAGAACCACGACTTCGTCGAGCTGACCGCCGACGGCCGCCGCGTGCTGCAGGCCCTGCAGCTGGCCGGCAGCCTGGGCGGCCTCATGCGGGCCATGGATCCGGCGGCCCCCTCCAGCGCTCGCGCCTTCGAGAAGATCACGGCCTTCGCCCGTGACCTGCACCGCCGCGGGCTCCTGCTCCCGGACGACCGTCGCACGCTCGTGCCCCAGCGGCGCCCTGCGGCAGCCAGCCCTGCCTCCCTCCC
>WTJQ01000112.1 GCA_011524785.1 Planctomycetota bacterium
AGTCAATACCTCGGGTCCATCACGGTGCAACGGAAGGGCTTGGGTGAGATCGTGGAACCTTCGGCCTCCTCCCTGCTCGATCCGCTCCCTTCGGACCTCGTGACGGGCCTTGGATCGCGCTCGGAGGGGATCCTCGTGCTCATGCCACGCGAGCTCGCACATGTCGCTCCAGGTGTGGGGGGACGGGCCCCCCGTCTCGAGGAGAGAGGGCCCGTGGGTCTCGGTATCCGAGTCGTGGGCTCATCGGTGCTGACTCGCCTCTCCGATCCCGACGATCGGGATGCTTGGATCGACACCACCCAAGGCTTGATGCCCTTCTCGTTCGATCCGGGAACCCGTACCTATGGGATCCATCACGGCGAGGAGCCCCCGGACGACCTCGCGAAGGTCCGCAGAAGGTCGGACCGGTGGGAGTTGCGGGAGACCCCTGGCCAGGTCCAGTTCCGGGATGCCCGCTCTGGCCTCGTCTCCCTCGCGGATCGCGCCATCAAGGATGGGCGGCTGCTCCAGGACGAGGTCGTTGCGATCGGGACCGAGGCCGAGGGCGTCTGGCTGAGGACCAAGAAGACCCTGGAGCGAGGCGACACGGCGGATCTCGGGGCATGGACGAGCCGTCCGGTTCCCTCTCGCTACAAGGCTCCGGAACGATCCGCGGACTGGGCCCGCAGGGTGGAACCAGGCGATCCAGTGGCCCTCGGTGATCCAGCGATCCAGTCCGAGCGAGACCGCGCCTGGATCCGAGTCGCGGGACGTGAGGTCATCGAAGTGCCACCAGCCGGCCGCGTCTTCAGGCCCGACGGCCGCGGGTTGTGGGTCGTGCGCCGCGGTGGTGAGAGCCCCTGGCCCGTGCAGTGGATCAAGCCGGCTGCCAAATGGCACCGATGAGACCACTCGGATCGTAGGCCTCCCGCAGGATCCGCCGGAACGCAGGGATGCCCATGCCCTTGCGCGGCTCGTGGTCCTCGTCGAGTGCGTCCAGGATCAGCTTGATGATCTCGTCCCGTGCCTCGGCCTGGAGCGCCTCGAGGCGCCTCTCCAGATCTGCAGTGAGGTTCTCCTCACGCACCTTCTTCGGCACGGCGGGTTCGAGGTCGGCGTCCAGGAACGGGATCGACCCCGAGAGTCCGGCCTGAAGCTGCGGCTCGACCCCGAGCATCTGGACGAGGAGGATGGCCAGCAGGTGGATCTGTCCGGACTCCACGACCTCGATCTCACACTCCTGGGGATCCTTGCCCCGCCACTCCGGCGGGCGGCGGTCTCCCGGGAGACAGGGGGCGTAGTCGATCAGGACGGGCTCGTGGGAGCTCCTCAGGATCACGTTGCGAGGCTGGAGGTCGGTGTGCCTCACCCCCAACTGCAGGAGCTGATCGACGGTGCCGGCCAGGTGATCCGCGATGAAGAGCGCTTGGTGGGTACTCAGCCGCTGATGCTCCTTCGCGCTGCTGGCTTGCTCGATCGCCTCGCCGAGCTCCGGGCCCTCCACGAACTCGTACACGACGAAGGCGTCGATCCCCTCAGGGGCGATCTGAAGGGGCTTCGGGACGGTGAGCGAGGTCTTGCTCGCGAAGCGGGCCGCCACTCTCCGTGCGCTCCTGCACTCCCCCTGCCAAGCCTTCCGTAGTCCCGCCGCATCCCTGCGCTTGCCCCACGGGATCTTGATCGCCACCGGGACCCCGTCGTTGCTGGGGTAGCAGCGATAGACGCGCCCGAAGCCCCCCTCGCCGATCAGGCGTGGCTTCATGTGCCACTCCTGGAAGGGGGTGATCCCCTTCTCGAGCCGCTCCAGAACGAACCGATCGACCTGGGACCAGTCGTCTGCCGGGAAGCCTGAGGTCCACTCTCGATCCTCCAGCAGCGATGCGAGCTCCCGATCGGCCTCGGCCAGGCGATCGTCCAGCTCCCTGCGTTGCCTCTCGTCGTCCTGGGCCTGCTGGGCGAGTGCAGCACATTCCCCCTCGAGCGCCTGGCGCTGCCCTTCGAGCTGCCGGACCTTCTCGAGGAGTTCCTCGCCCTGCTTGGCCTCGGCTTCCGCGGACCGGAGTTCCTCGTTCAGGCGGTCGAGTTCCTCCTCCTTCACACCTTGCTTGGCTCGGAGGAGTGCGACCTCGTCGTCCTGGATCCTGCGCTTCTCGGAGAGCTCCACGATCTTCTCGTTGAGGCCCCTGATGGTCCTTTGCTCGTCCTCCAGCTGCTGAACGAGCTCTGCGGGATGGGTCCCGCCCCTTGGTGCTCGATAGGCGCTGGTGTTGCTCGCTGTGGGGTCGAATCGATCCTGCAGGATGCGCCAGAAAGACTCGAGAGCGCCGCGGACCTCCGCTTCCGTCGGATCTCCATGCCCCGGGTGGGCTGCCTTGTTGCCGAGCATCCGAATGACATGCATCTCGGAGTAGCCCGCCCTCGGCGCCCAGTGGTTGTTGATGATGTCCACGAGGCTCTCGCCCTCGTCCACGAGGCTCGGGTCGACCTCGGTCGAGACGAACGATCGAAGGAAACCCTCGAGCGCGAACCGCAGCGCGGTCGCAGCAGAGTGGAGGTCGCCGTACATGGCATACGCCTGTTCCGCGCGGATGGCGTGCTTGACGACCTGGGGATCCTCACCCTTGAAGGCGGAGAAACTGGATTGGTTTGCGAGCATGACTCTCTTGCGACCGCTCCCCCGGGTTCGCGAAGCAGGGGCGCCTCTGATCGTACGCGAGGATCGAGGCCAGGTCGGAACACGGAGATCCCATCAGCACGTTCAAGCCCCCGAGGTCGTTCTCCACAGGCCGAGAGCCTCCTGCGCGCAGCGAGCTCCTCGCAGGCCGATCCGCCCTGGTCGGCAGGGATCGCCGTCACCCGTCGCCCTTCACAGGCGTCGGCTCGAAGCCGTTCGGTCCGATCACGTTGAAGCCGCCGTC
>WTJQ01000238.1 GCA_011524785.1 Planctomycetota bacterium
GGCCTACACGCTGCGCAAGTCGGGCCTGCCCGCCAACCACGACGCCCTGAAGCGCGCTCAGTCCTTCCTCGCGGAGCGCCGGCCCCAGAAGGTCTACGACGCGGCGTCGATGCTGCTGTTCCTCGACTCGCTCGGGGGGAAGGCCCACACCAGCCGGATCCATCGGCTGGCGGACTGGCTGGAGGAGGCGACCGACCCGAAGACCTACCTGTGGGCCTATCCGGCGGGCCAGGTGGACCTGTCCAACTCCCAGTTCGCCGCCCTCGGCCTCTGGGCCGCCGCCAACCACGACTACCAGGTGAGCGCGCACACCTGGATGCGGATCATCGACTCGCTGCGCCAGCGTCAGAACCGCGACGGAGGCTTCGGCTACCGCGGGGACTACCACCCCGAGTCCTCCGGGGGCATGACCGCGGCCGGCATCACGATGCTCTCGCTGGCCGACCGCGAGCTCGCTCGCACGGGCACGCACCCGGCGCAAGTACGCGCGCGCAGCGGGATCGAGGACGCCTGGAAGTGGTTCGACACGCACTTCACCGCGACCGGCAACCCCGCCTGGGGCACGGGCTGGATCCGCGACCGTGGCCCCGAGGGCGTCGGGAGCCACATGTACCACTACTACTACCTCTACGGCCTCGAGCGCGTGGCGGCGCTGTCGGACCGGGAGCAGATCGGGGGCCGCGACTGGTACCGCGAGGGCGCCATCGACCTGCTCAAGAACCAGCGGGCGGACGGCGGCTGGGGCTCGATCGAGGACACCTGCTTCGCGCTGCTCTTCCTGCGCCGCGCGACGTTCAGCGCCCTGAACAAGAAGGAGTACACCCTCGCGGCGGGACACCGTCCGGTGGAGTGGCACTACCGCACGCAGGGCCCGGGCGCCGGCTGGCAGGAGCGGGTCGACGAGACCTGGTCGAAGGGCAAGCCGCCCTTCGGACTGGCCGGCCCGGGACGCACCACCTGGACGGCGCGCGACCTCTACGCCACCCGGGAGTTCGACTGGGAGGGACCGAAGGAGCTCTTCCGCGCCTTCGCCGAGGTGGACGACCACGCCACGTTCTGGCTGAACGGCGTCGAGCTCGCGAAGGTCCCGAGCTACACGGCGGGGCGCTTCGCGGAGCTCGACGTGAGCGACGCGGCGCGAGCCGCCCTCAAGCCGCGCGGCAACGTGCTCGCGGCGCACGTGGTCAACACCGGCGGGCCCGGCAGCTTCCAGCTGCGCTTCGATCCCCTGGGCATCGACGTGGCCTGGGACGCGCGCCTCGTCGAGAAGGCGAACCGCGCGCGGCGCGCCTTCTGGAAGGTGCGGCCCCTGTACGGCGTCCCCTGGATGAAGCGCTGGATGCTCCTGGGCCCCGTGGCCGACAAGGACGGCGTGCTGCTCAACGACGCCGAGCGCCTGCCGGACTCGTCGACGCCGGAGCCCGGCAAGCGGCGGCTCGGCTCGACCTGGCGCGAGGTGCTCGCCACCAGCGGTCGGGTGCCGCTCGAGGGCCGCGGGCAGCAGGACGGCGTGTGGTGGGCGTTCACCTGGCTGCACGCCGAGGACGCGGCCCAGGGCGCCCTGTGGCTCGGCAGCGAGCGCCCCCTGCGCGTGGTCCTGGATGGAGAGGTCCTCCGCGTCCACAACCTCGCGGGCAACGACGACGACGCCCGCCACGTGGTCCCGCTCTCGCTGTCCAAGGGCTCCCACGCGCTGATGGTCAAGCTGTCCGGCCGCGGCAACGGCCAGCGCTCCTTCTCGGCGCGCTTCGCCGACGCGTCCGGGCGTCCCCTCCCCCAGGTCACGGCGAGCCTCGACGCGGCCGGGCCGGAACCCCTCTGGCGTGCCATGGTCGAGGGCCCGCACCTGGACGCCGCCACCCTGGCCGCCGAGCTCCCCCGCGCCGGCTCCCGGATGAACTTCGACCGGGCGACGGACCTGAACTCCCTCGCGGTCGCGCCCAGCGCCCGAGACTTCCCCCGCTGGGGCAAGGACGCCCGCGCAGCCGGGGGCCCGGGCGACCCGAAGGGCGTGGTCGCCCTCCGCGCTCCGTCCCGCTCCACGCCCTGCCGCGCATCCCTGAAGCTGAAGGTCACCCCGGGCCGCAGCAAGGTCAACGTGCGCGCGGCGTCCAGCAGGGCCGACGGCGCCCACGCGCGCCTGCGCCTCGAGGCCCTGCTCCCGGAGGGCCGCCGCGTCCTGACCGAGCGCGACCTCCGCCCCGGCGACGGCTGGCAGATGGTGACCGGTGAGCTCCCCGAAGGAGTCGACCGCGAGTTCACGCTGCAGCTGGTCGTCATCCAGCCCGGCGACGGCGACCCGCGCCTGTTCGTCGACGACATCGAGCTCCGGTGACCCCGTGCCGCGCGCCCTCCTGATCGTGAACCCGGCGGCCGGGCGAGGGCGCGGCCAGGCCGCGGCCCGGCTGGCGGCGGAGGCCCTCCGGGCCCACGGGTGGGAGGTCGAGGAGGCCGCCACGCGGGGGCCGCAGGACCACGAGGTGCTCGCTCGTGTGAACGACGGCTACGACCTGCTGCTGCCGGTCGGGGGGGACGGGACCCTCCACGAGGCGCTGGGGCAGTGGGAGGGCGCGGAACACGCGATCCCCCTCGCGCCGATCCCCGCCGGCTCGGGGAACTCACTCGCGCTCGATCTCGGAGTGCGGACGCCGGAGGACGCGGTCGAGGGGATCCTCGCGGGCAGGCGGCGCGTGCTGGACGGGATCCGGGTGCGCTTGGACGGCGGGCGCGTGCTGCGCTCCATCAACATCGTCGGCTGGGGAGCAGCGGCACGCATCAACGCCCGGGCCGAGCGTCACCGCTGGGCGCGGGGGCGCCGCTACGACGTCGCCTCGGTGCTGGAGCTGCTCGCCCCGCGGCTGCGCCCGGCCTGCGCCCGCGTCGACGG
>WTJQ01000606.1 GCA_011524785.1 Planctomycetota bacterium
TCAGGCCGAGGGGGGTCCGGGTCGTGCGTCGCATGCGAGGCCGAGTGTATCCTCGCAGCCCTCGTCCCCCACGCCGCCCGCCCTGAAGCCGGGCCCTCGCGTCCTCCTTCCAATGCTGCTCCCCCTGCTCCCCATCCTCGCGCTGGCGGGACTGATCGAGGCCGGCTGCGGAGCGCCCGGAACAGCGTCGGAGTCACGAGAGCCCGCGCACCCTCACACGCTGTTCGCCCTCGCGGGGACGGGCCTGGAAGCCCTGCTGGACGACGGGACCACCGGGGTCCGCATGGTCGGGGAGGCCCACGAGCTCGCGCCGAACGGCGTGCTCGTGACGCGCCCGTTCGCACTCGAGCCCTTCGTCGAGGTGCTCCCCAGCTGGAACGTGGACGTCGGGGACGGCGGCGGGTTCCGCGTGGAGGGGCGCTTCGGCACGCTCACCGGCGAGCTCGGGCCCTGGGTCACCTTCGGCGGCTGGGGAGCGGAGCCCGAGGCCGCGGTCACCGCGACGACCTGGGGGCCGGAGGACGCGCCGCATCGCGTCGCCGTGGACGTCCTCGAGGCCGCGTCCCCGCTCAGCCGCCTGCAGCTGCGCGTGGTCGCGGCCGGCGACGCACCGGTGCGCCTGGAGCACCTGACCTTCGTCACCACCGCTCCCCCCGAGCGCGCGGCCGGCCTCGACCGCAGTGCACCCGCTCCCGCGACGGACCTCGTGCTCGACGTGCCCGCCCGGAGCCAGCGCGACGGCGGAGCCGCGATCGCCCACCGCATCTGCTCGCCCACCAGCGTGAGCATGCTGCTCGCCTTCCACGGCCACTCCCACGCCACGGACGCGGTGGCGGCGCTCCTGCACGACCGGACGCACGACCTCTACGGCAACTGGAACCGTGCGGTGCAGGGGGCCTTCCAGCTCGGCTGCCGCGGTCGCCTCGAGCGCATGGCGACCTGGCACGACGTCGAGCGCAACCTCCGCGCCGGGCATCCGTTCGCCATCTCCATCCGCGCCGAGGAGGGAGAGCTGGCGAACGCTCCCTATCCGCGAACCTCGGGCCACCTGCTCGTGGTCTGCGGCCTCCTGGCGGACGGCGGCGTCGCCGTCCGTGACCCCGCGGCCTCGCCCCCGAGCGAGGTCCCCCGCACCTACACCCGCGCGGACCTCCAGCGCGTCTGGCTCGCACGCAACGGCGTCGCCTACGTCCTGACCGGTCCCCGCTGAACCTCCTCTCCTCCTCCATGGCACGAATCGTCCAGGTCGGCCTCGGCCCCCTCGGGGTGCGCGCGGCCCGTGAGTTCCTCGAGCGCGGCATGGGCCGCATCACGGGCGCCGTCGATCCGGCGCACGCGGGCAGACCCCTCGCCGAGCTCGTGGAGGGAGCCGACCCCTCGCTCACCATCGCACCGGACGTCACCGCCCTCGGCTGCTGGGGCGACACGGACGCGGCCATCGTCACCACGCGGTCGGCGCTCCCGGACTGCTTCGAGACGCTCCGAGACCTGCTGGGCCTCGGGGTGCACGTGGTGAGCTCCTGCGAGGAGCTCTCCTACCCCTGGCTCCAGCACCCGATCATGAGCCAGGAGCTGCACGAGCGGGCCGTGAAGGCGCGGCGCGTGGTGCTCGGCACCGGCATCAACCCGGGCTTCCTCCTCGACACGCTCCCGGTGGCCCTGACCGGCGTCTGCCACACGGTGCGCGGAGTGGTCGCCGGCCGCGTCCAGGACGCCACCACGCGGCGCATCCCCTTCCAGAAGAAGATCGGCGCCACGCTCTCCCCGGAGGCGTTCCAGGCCGAGGTCGAGAAGGGCACCCTGCGCCACGTGGGCCTGCCCGAGTCGCTCCACTTCGTCCTCCACTACCTCTCACTCCCGTTCGACGACTGGTCGGAGACGCTCGAGCCCGTGATCGCGGACCGGGACCTGGAGTGCGGCCTCGGGCCCATCCCGGCCGGGCACGCTGCCGGCGTCCGCCAGGTCGCGGTGGCGACGCGCGGTGGCGAGGAGGTCGTCCGGCTCGAGTTCCAGGCCGCCATCGGCCAGGCGGAACCGCGCGACTGGGTCGAGCTGGACGCCGACCCGCCCATCAAGGCCGTGATCGAGGGCGGCGTCCACGGCGACGCCGCCACCACGTCGATCCTGCTCAACGCGGTGGGCTCCGTGCGCGAGGCCGAGCCCGGCCTGCGCACGATGGCGGACGTCCGCCCTCCCCGCTGCCAGGTCCGGAGGGACGCCTGACCGTGCTGGGCCGTCGCGTCGAGGCCTCCACCGCGACCACCGTGCGGATCGGGGGGCGCGAGCTCCTGTCCTTCGCGGGGACGGGCTACCTGGGCCTGTCCCACCACCCGGAGGTCCTCGACGCCGTGCGCGAGACCCTCGGCCGGACGGGGCTCTCGGCCTCGGCCTCACGCACGACCAGCGGGAACTTCGCGGAGCACGAGCACCTCGAGGAGTCCCTGGCCGAGTTCATGGGGGTCGAGGCCGCGGTGATCCTGCCGGACGGCTGGCTGGCCGACGAGGCGGTCATGGAGGCCTACGGGGACGAGCTCGACACCGTGCTCGTGGACGCCGACGCCCACGCCTCCCTGTGGATCTCGACCGCCCTCACGCGCGCGCAGGTGATCGACTGCGGCTCGGGGGACCTGATGCGGCTCCACGCCCTCCTCGATCGCCACGGGGACCATCACCTGGCCGTGCTCACCGACGGTCTGTTCCCGATGCAGCGGCGCATGCCGAACCTGCACGACCTGCTGCAGCTGCTGCCGCGGACGGCGCTCCTGGTGGTGGACGACAGCCACGCCCTCGGCTTCCTCGGAGAGGGCGGCCGCGGCAGCCTCAGCGGCGCCGGCACCCAGGACCATCGGGTCGTGACCACGGGCAGCCTGGCCCAG
>WTJQ01000291.1 GCA_011524785.1 Planctomycetota bacterium
ACGGAGCGGCAGGAACGGAGGGGGCCCGTGATGTGGCCGCCTTCCTGCAGGAGCCCTTGCCTCGCGCGAGGGGGTTCGTGGCTTCCGGGGGGCAGAACGAGGAGGCCTACCTGATGGCGGTCGGCGAGTTGATGGCCCGCCTCCAGCCCCCCACCGTGGACGAGACGCGCACCGCCATGAGGGGGCTGCGTGAGCAGCACGACCCCGAGCAGGGGCGCCTCGAGGTCGCCGTGCTGATGTTCGACCTCGCGCCCGGGAAGGGCTTCTCCCACCACGATCACCGTGACTACAACGGCGTGATCATGGGTGTCGGGGGCGAGGCCCACGTCACGAACTTCGACATCCTGGGAGACACTCCCGTCCCTCCGCGCGGCGAGACCTTCCAGATCCGCCAGACCCGGGACGACCTGATCCTCCCCGGTCGCTTCTCCACCCTGGGCACCCGACGCGAGAACGTCCACGAGCTGGTCGCCGGGCCCGAGGGCGCCGTCGTGCTGGACGTGTTCACCTTCCTCGCCCCGGGAGCACGCTCCTTCGGGATGACGGTCGACCCCAAGCCGCGGGACGCCGCGCGCGGCATCTTCGACGCCTCCTGGTCCTGACGCCGGCCAGGCCTCTCCGTCGGGCGAGGAGCTCCCGACGGGGGAACGGCGGACCCCATCGGACGGGCCCGCCTACGACGAGGCCCCCGCACCGAGGACTCGGTGCAGGGGCCTTGCTCTTGGCGCTCTCACTGGAAGGTCAGCGAGAGGCCGTTGGTGAAGTTGCTCACCTGGCCAATATCGCGGAACCAGGTCGAGAAGTGCCAGGTCTCCCCCGGGGCGATGTTGACGACCCCGACGACGGGCCAGTTCGCCGTCAGGTCGACGGAGAGCTCGATCTCACCTGCCTGGCCAGAGTTCTGGATCTGCCCGGGAGCGTTGAAGCGACCGATCTGACCGGTCACGCAGAGGATGCCCGCGGAGACCGGGATCGAGGCCTGCGTTGCGCTGCAGATGAACATCCCGAACTGGCTGTCGGGGAGGTCCGTCGCGATCAGGGTCAGGTCGTTGTCCGCGATGCTGAGGCTGCCCGTCGCGCTGATGACGCCGCTCACGCCGGTGCTGTTGTCCGCAGCGTTGCAGTAGTTGGTGCCGAAGCTCGGCGAACCGAGCTGCGTGTACCAGGCGACCTTGTTGTCGTCAGGGGAACCCGAGACCACGTCGAGGTCCCCATCACCATCGATGTCCGCTGCCACGACGGCGTTGGCGCCATTGGCCTGCGTCGTGATGACGTTCTGGGCCCCGAACGAGCCGGTGCCGTTGTTGAGGAAGAAGTCGACGTTGTTGACCACCTCCGAGGTCGTCAGGATGTCCAGGTCGCCATCGCCATCCAGGTCCGCGACCTCGAGGCCGCGCGCATCCTGGTCCTGGGTCGAGATGACCTGCTGGCTGCCGTAGGTCGCCGTGCCGTTGCCGGCGTACCAGGCGACCTTGCGATCCAGGACGGAGGTCGTGATGACGTCCAGGTTGCCGTCCCCGTTGATGTCACCGGTCCGGACCATGCGGGGTCCCTGCGTCTGCGTGGTGAAGGTCAGCTTGCTGAAGGACCCGTTGTTGTTCTGGCGGTACCAGTTGACCCGGTTGTCGTTGTAGTTGCAGGCCATGACGTCCAGGTCGCCATCCGAGTCCACATCCGCGAGGTGGAGGTCCCGGACGGCGTCCGCGTTCCCGGAGTCGATCGAGATGACGCTCTGGAAGGTCCCGTTACCGTTGTTCCGGAACCAGCCGATCTGGTCGAACAGGTTCAGCGCGAGCACGAGGTCGAGGTCCCCGTCCCCATCGATGTCCCCAGCCTCGACGTCGATCGCGCTGACGACGCCGCTCATGATCATGTTCTGACCGCTGTAGGTCCCGTTCGCGTTGCGGCGATACCAGACGATGCGCGCGTTGGAGCTGGAGAAGCTGCCGCTCGTCGCGACGATGTCGAGGTCTCCATCACCGTCGATGTCGGCCGCGAGGACGCTCGTCGCGAAGTCCAGGTTGTTGTCGATGATGATCTGGGTGAAGGTCCCGTTGCCGTTGTTCCGGTGAAGGGCAATCCGGTCGTTCACGGGCGAGGCCGCGAAGACGTCCATGTCGCCGTCCCCGTCGATGTCGACGGCCTCGATGTCGAGGAGACCCTGGGCCTGCTGGGTGATGATCTGCTGCGAGCCGAACTGGGGCGCTTGGGGCAGTGGCGCGGCGTGAGCTGCGCCCGCAGTGAAGAGTGCGGCGGCGATTCCGCCACCAAGGAGTCGAGTGTTCATTGATGAGAATCCAGAGAGAGGCTGCATCCGGCGCGTCCGGATGCGACACCTGAGACTATTGCATGTGCCGCCGTTCGGGCCCCTAGATCCAAGCCCCATTTAAGCCATATCGTTTGACCGCGAAGTTCCATATCGAAACGAACGTTCGCGGGCATCCCCCCCTTGCCGGCCCCGAGATGGCCATCTTTCTCAGAACGAGACACCTTCGAGGCGAGGCGGCAGGGCTCTTCTTGAGCGGGCTGAGCCCAACAGCGTGGCCGTGCAGGCTCCGCCAAGGCACAACGATGACCAAGTACTCGGCTGGGTGCCGTGGAACATCCCGCGATCGTCATCGCCTGGGCCCTTGGGATACACGTCGTCCTGTCCCTCTTCGTGTGGATGGTCGTCGGGGCCGCGACGCAGCGCTCCACGTTCCGCGCCGACAGGGATCGACCGGACGAGGCGTTCCCGCTGCGGCTCAGCGCACTCCACCTCTGCGCCAACCTGGGCGCACTCTCCCTGGGCCTGGTGCCAACGGGCGACACGATCAGCGGCGCATGGGAGAGCGCGTTCATGGTCACGCTGCTGCTGCTCGGCGGCTGGACC
>WTJQ01000632.1 GCA_011524785.1 Planctomycetota bacterium
CCCCAGAACCCGCTCACCCCCGAGAAGGCCGTGCTCGGCAAGGCCCTCTTCTGGGACGAGCAGCTCAGCCACGACGACACCGTGGCCTGCGGGACCTGCCACATCCCCAGCGCCGGCGGCGGGGACCCCCGCAGTGCCGAGAGCGGACGCCACCCGGGGCCCGACGGGATCCTGAACACCGCCGACGACCGCTTCGGTTCGCTGGGCGTCGTCCGCACGGATGGGGACGGGGACTACGCGCCGTCGGCGGACTTCGGCTTCGAGCAGCAGTCCACGTCGCGTGCGACGCCCACCAACCTGATGGGGGCCTACTTCCTCGAGCTGTTCTGGGATGGCCGCGCCAGCGGCGAGTTCCGCGATCCGCTCACCAACCAGGTCGTGATCGCTCAGGGCGGGGCCCTCGAGAACCAGTCCCTGGACCCGCTCCTCGACAGCGTCGAGATGGCGGGCGAGGGACGCAGTTGGAGCGACGTCGTCGCCAAGCTCGAGCGCGTTGAGCCCCTTGCGCTGGCGACGGACCTCCCCGCGGATCTCGCGGGGGCCATGGCGATGAACTTCCCCGGCAGCGTCGACTACGGCGACCTGTTCGAGGCGGCCTTCGGCACTCCTGAGATCACGCCCGTGCGGATCGGCCTCGCCCTGGCGACGTACCAGCGCACGCTCGTGCCGAACCAGACGCCCTGGGACGCCTTCACCGCCGGGAACCAGGGGGCCCTGACGCCCCAGCAGCAGAACGGTCTGGGCGCCTTCGTGAGCCCCGGCTCGCGCTGCAACGCGTGCCACGGGGGCAACCTGTTCGCGGACAACCAGTTCCACAACCTGGGCCTGCGCCCGATCGCGGAGGACGAGGGCCGGCGCGCGGTCACGGGCGTGTTTGGCGACCGAGGGCGCTTCAAGACGCCGAGCCTGCGGAACGTGGGCCTGCGCGGGGCGCGCTTCTTCCACACGGGGGGGCCGAACCACAACAGCCTCAACGCGGTGCTGGCGTTCTACGACGCGGACGGCGGCCCTTTCGGCGCCAACAAGGACCCGCTGCTCACCAACCTGAACGTGCCGCCCCAGGTGCGGCCGGCCCTGACGGACTTCCTCGTCAACGGGCTGACCGATCCGCGGGTCGCGGCCGAGCTGCCGCCCTTCGATCGGCCGCGCCTCGCGAGTGAGCGCACGCCGGAGTCCGTGGAGGTCCTGTCCCAGGGCGCGCGGGCTGGCACGGGCGGCTACGTCCCCTCCGTGATCGCGATGACGCCGGCGCACCTCGGCAACCCGGACTGGCGGCTCGGCGTGTACGACGCGCTCGGCGGAGCGCAGGCCGTGGTGACGATGTCGACCAGTCCGCCGGGCTCGGCCATCCCCGGGTTCGCGCGACTCGGCGGTGCCCTGACGCTCGAGGGGTCTGGACCGGGCCAGGGCTACGGCACCTGGCACCAGGCCCTCCCCGAGGACCCCGCCATGATCGGCCTCGAGCTCTGGCTCCAGTGGCAGGTCCGGGACCCGGGCGCCCAGGCGGGCGTGGCGCGCTCCCCGGTCGTGCACCTGACGATCTTCTAGCGAGTCGCTCTCCTCCCTCGCTCTCTCCCGCGGCCCGGGTGCGCAGCATGCGCGCTCGGGCCGCTCCTTCGGGGGGCCGCCTGCTCGTGTCGGGGGCGAGGGGCTCCGAGGTCGACTCGGTGGTCCGACTCAGCGTCGTCCACGCCCGGCGCCCTGAAAGGTCGTCCCCTCGAACAGGGTCCGGCAGGCATCCGTGAAGAGCCCGGGCGGACCCTCGAGCAGCTCGGCGTCGAGCCTCGCCTCCAGGGCCAGCTCCCCGTCGACGCGGACCTCGATCCTCGAGTCCTTCTGGACGGCGACCTCGAGGTGCCTGCGCTCGCGAGCGGGGACGTCGGCTCCGGCGAGCTCGATCCAGCGCCCCTCGGAGCGACGCGTCAGCCACACGCGCCCGCGCGGGTCGTGGTAGAGCGCCAGGAACTCGCCCGTCGACCGGAAGCCGAGGATCACGCCCGCGCGTCCAGGTCCCGAGAGCGTCGTCGTGAGTCCGCCGCGAAGCGAAGCGTCCCGAGCGCGCACGAGCCCGACCACCGAGGACTCGCCGACGAGGGTCTGCCCCAGAGCGTCCCACTCGATCCACTCGATCCGCCAGGTGGTCCGCAGGGAGCCGAGCCACTCCAGGCCCTCCGCGAGGCAGCGCTCGCGAGCGCTGCTGGATGTGCCGAACACCCTTGAGGTGAAGGGGGCGCCCCTCCACATCTTGCGCTCGAGCTCGCGGAAGCGACGCGTCAGCGCGCGGTCCGGCCCGGCGAGCAGCCAATGCACGAGGGCCCAGGACTCGGGCTTCGGGCCGCCCATCCGTCCGCTGGCGACCTCCTCCAGGTCGAGCGTCCCGGCGCGCGCCGCCGCGGCCATCGAGGGGATGTTCTCCTCGAGCATGACGAGGTCGCTGAGCCCAGTCACGAGCGTCTTCCCGTCCCAGGTGTGGTGGGAGAAGTGCTCCGCGAGGCCCTCCGTGTACCAGGTGGGTGTTCGCGGCTCGTTGTCCATCACCGCGAGGTAGTGGAACTGGTGGACGAGCTCGTGGAGGAAGAGGTGGCGCGTGAAGGCGCGTGAGGGCTGGCGCCAGAAGGAGGCCTTGCGGGTGCCGGTCCAGTAGACGCCGCCAGCGGTGGTGACCGCGGGATCGACGCCCTCGGCGGCCAGCCCTGCTCTGTAGGAGACCTGGTCCGCGTAGAACTGCACCTGGAGGAGCTCGTCGGCGGGGGGCATGGCCCCGAAGTGCTCGCGGAGCCGCGCATGCAGGGCCTCCGCGAGCAGGAGCCAGTCCTCCGCGTCCTCGAAGTCCGCTGGCACGGAGAGCGCATAGTGCTCGGA
>WTJQ01000155.1 GCA_011524785.1 Planctomycetota bacterium
GGGCAGCATCGGGAGGTCTCCGGGGATCCTATCGGCCGCTCGCGCGCGCCGGGTTCACCCCTTCTGCGCCGCGCGCCCCGGCGCACTTCCAACTTCCATCCCTGGCCGGTCGAAGTCGAGTCACTCCTCGGGATTCCCGAGGATCGCGATCAGCTCGGCTCGACGCTCGTCACGGAGGCCCGCGTCCGACGCCTCCAGGTTCAGGCGCAGCACGGGCTCCGTGTTGGAGGGACGGACGTTGAACCACCACCAGCTGGGGTCCCCCACCTCGCCGAACTCCACGGTGATCCCATCGAGCTCGTCCTGGCGCCCCTCGGCGTAGCGCTCGCGCAGCGCGGCGATCATGGCGTCCTTGTCCTCCACGTGGAAGTTCACCTCGCCGGTGGCGTGGTAGCGCCGGAGGTCCTGGACGAGGACGGACAGGGGCTGCTCGGAGCGCGAGAGGAGGTTGAGGGCGCTCACCATGGCGATGACCCCGGAGTCGCAGACGAAGTTGTCGCGGAAGTAGAAGTGCCCGCTCAGCTCGCCGCCGAAGACAGCGCCGTTGCCGCGCATGGTGGCCTTGATGAAGGAGTGCCCCACGCGATCCCGCACGGGCTCGCCGCCGGCCCTGGCGATCTCCTCCTTCACCACCCAAGAGCTGCGCAGGTCGTAGACGATCGGCTTGCCGGGCTCCCGGGCGAGGAAGTCGCGCGCCAGCAGCGCGGTCATGAGGTCCGCGGGGACCGTCGCTCCGGTCTCGTCCACGAAGCAGCAGCGGTCCGCGTCCCCGTCGAAGGAGACGCCCAGGTCGGCCCCCGTCCGCTGGACGAGCTCGCGAACGGGATCGAGGTTCTCCTCCTTGAGCGGGTTGGCCTCGTGGTTGGGGAAGGTGCCGTCGGGCTCCATGAACAGGAGCTCGGCCTCGACCCCCTCGAGCAGGGGCAGGATCCGGGGAAGGGTGTGCCCCGCCATGCCGTTGGCCGCGTCGATGGCGATCCGCAGCGGGCGCTCGATGCGCGCGAAGCCGGCGACGTGCTGCGCGTAGGCGTCCAGCAGGTCGACCTGCTCTACGGTCCCGGGCGCGGCGGCCGCGGCGGGCTCGTCGGCGGAGCAGGCGGCCTCGAGCTCGGCGATCCCGGTCGCGCGGCTGATCGGCTTGGCCCCACGGCTGCAGAGCTTCATGCCGTTGTACTCACCGGGGTTGTGGCTCGCGGTCACGCAGAGACCGCCGTCCACGTCGTGGGAGCCGATGGCGAAGTAGGTCATGGGCGTGGAGGAGAGCCCGATGTCCACCACGTCGGCCCCGCCGCTGGTCAGCCCTTCGATCACGGCGCCGGCGATGTCCGGCGAGTGGGTCCGCATGTCGCGGCCCACGAGGATGCGCCCCCCGCCCAGGTGGTCGGCGAAGGCCCGGCCGATGCGGCGGGCGAGGGCGGGGTCGAGCTGGTCGGGAACGATCCCGCGGATGTCGTAGGCCTTGAAGATGCTCATGGGGAGGGCGCGCTGAGGGGACCCTCGTTCTTTCGGCACGAGCGGCCCGGGTCTTCACCCCTGCATGACGCTCTCGGCGGCCTCCACGAGGCGATCGAGGTCCCCGGGGCCCACGTCGAGGTGGGTCACGAAGCGCAGGCGCCTGGGCCCCATGGGCATCACGAGGACCCCGTGCTCCCCCAGGGCGGCCGCGACCCCAGCGGCGTCACGACCCGGCGCGCTCACCCCCACCATCACGATGTTGGTGTCCACGGCCTCCGCGGAGGCCTCGAGCCCCTCCAGGGCCCCGAGGCGTCCGGCCAGGCTGCGTGCCAGCGCGTGGTCCTCGGCGAGGCGCTCCACGTTGTGTTCGAGGGCGTACAGGGCCGCCGCCGCCAGGTGCCCCGCCTGCCGCATCCACCCGCCCAGACGCTTGCGGACGAGGCGCGCACGCTCCAGGAACGCCGCGTCCCCGGCCACCACGGAGCCGACCGGGGCGCCGAGCCCCTTGGAGAAGCAGAGGCTCACCGAGTCGGCGTGAGCGCACCACTCGCGAGCCGAGACCCCCGACGCGACCACGGCGTTGGCCAGGCGCGCCCCGTCCAGGTGCACGGACAGCCCGGCCTCCCGGGCCACCTCGCTCAGGGCCTCGACGCGCTCCAGAGGCGTCACGACGCCGCCCGCCCAGTTGTGGGTCTGCTCCAGACACAGCAGCCGGGACGGAGGGCAGTGGATGAAGCGCGGGCGCAGGCAGGCGCGCACCTCGTCCGGGTCCATCTGTCCGTCGTCGCCGCCCACCGTCATGGACTGCACCCCGTGCAGGAAGCCGGCCGCCCCGGCCTCGAAGGTCGTCACGTGTGCGAAGCGCTGGCAGACGATCTCGTCCCCCGGCCGGGTCCACGCCCCGAGCGCCACCTGGTTGGCCATGGTGCCGGAGGGCACGAACAGCGCCCCCTCCTTGCCCAGCCAGGCAGCCGCTGCCTCCTCGAGGCGCCGCACGGTCGGGTCGCCCTCGAGGACGTCGTCCCCGACCTCGGCACCGGCGATGGCCTCCCGCATGGCGGGGCAGGCTCGCGTCACGGTGTCGGAGCGGAAGTCGGAGACGCTCATCGGGGGTTGGCCTCGAGCCAGGCGCGGACGCGGCCCAGCCCCTCCTCGATGTTCTCGATCGAGTTGGCGTAGCTGAAGCGCATGAAGCCCTCGCCGAAGGCGCCGAAGCTCGTGCCGGAGAGGCAAGCGACCCCCGCCTCGTGGAGCAGGCGATCCTGGAGCTCGCGCGAGGACCAGCCCGTGCCCGACGTGTTCGGGAACGCGTAGAACGCGCCCTTCGGCAGGGCACAGCGCACGCCCGGCAGGTCGTTGAGCGCCGCGTGCATGACCTTGCGCCGCGCGTCGAA
>WTJQ01000505.1 GCA_011524785.1 Planctomycetota bacterium
TGACGATGGCTGGAGCTCCGGGGAGGCCGTTGATCACGAACAGCCCAGCAACAGCGGCGGCTGGGTCCCTCCGAACCCCGCGAGCGGCCTCACACAGCTCGGCTCCCAGGGGGCACCGACCCTGTTCGACCTGGAGCTCGTGGACGGCGGCCCCCAGCGCCTCATCGTCCGCTTCACCACGTCCAGCACGGCGGCCTCGGTCGTGCGCTGGTCGGTCGTGCCCTCGATGGAGTCCGCGACCCAGGTCAGTGGAGGCCCGGCGGTCCAGCACGAGCTGGTGCTCGATGGTCTGGGCGAGGGGGTGCTCCACCACCTGGAGATCCGCGCCTGGAACGGCAACGGCATCGGCACCCTGCCGCCGACGACCTGGCGGCCGCCGAGCGACGGGCGCATCGTCGAGGGAACGCTCCGCCCCTGGCACCCGGTGGCGCTGCGCTTCAAGGGGCCCACGGCGAGCGAGGTCGACAGCAGCCCCAACCCGTTCGTCGACCGCAGGCTCTGGGTCGACTTCACGGCCCCGGACGGGAGCCAGCGGCGCGTCGAGGGCTTCTTCGACGGAGACGGAGCCGGAGGTGGCACGGGCGATCGCTGGACCGTGCGCACGCACTTCGACGTGCCGGGGCTCCACACCTACACGGTGGGGTTCCGCGAGGGCGCGGGCGTCGCGGCGACGCTGGACCCTGCGGCTGGCGCTGCTGGCGCGCTGGACGGGGCCACTGGACAGCTGTTCGTCGTCACGCGGGATCCGCTCGCTCCGGGGTTCCTCGCGAAGGGGCGGCTCGAGTACGTCGGCGAGCACTACCTGCGCTTCACCGAGGGAGAGTGGTTCCTCAAGGGGGGCACGGACAGTCCGGAGAACCTCCTCGGCTACGCGGGCTTCGACGACACCTGGGACGAGCCTGGCGGCGTCGACACGACGGGCCTCGTGGCGGGGCTCCACCGCTACGAGCCGCACGTGGCCGACTTCGGGGCGGACGGCCTCGGGGACGCGAGCAGCCCGCTCTTCCAGTCCGCCACCAGCGGCGTGGACTCCCGCGGCCTCGTGGGCGCCCTCGACTACCTCGCGTCCCGCGGGGTCAACTCGGCCTACTTCCTCCCCATGAACCTGGGCGGGGACGGTCGGGACACCTGGCCCTTCCTGGGGCCCGTCGATGCCGCGTACGAGAGGACGCACTACGACCTCTCGAAGCTGCACCAGTGGCGCCTCGTCCTCGAGCACGCGCAGCGCCGTGGCATCCACCTGCACTTCGTGCTCGGCGAGACCGAGTACCCCAACGAGCACTGGCTCGACGACGGTCAGCTCGGGATCGAGCGCCGCGTCTTCTACCGCGAGCTCGCCGCGCGCTTCGGGGACCTCCTGGCGGTCAAGTGGAACCTCGGCGAGGAGTGCAACCACCCGGTGCCGCGGCTCCGTGACTTCGCCACCTGGCTGCGCGCGGTCGACGCGTTCGACCACCCGATCGCCTTCCACACGCATCCCCTCACGGGGAACGGGGACTACCCCCCCTACGAGGAGGCGCTCGGCGAGCCCCTGTTCGAGATGACCTCGATCCAGGGCTCGACGCAGACGTCGGGTCTCATGGTCGAGCGCTGGCGCGCGGACTCGGCCGCGGCCGGCCAGCCCTGGGTCCTCGACTTCGACGAGCAGACCACCGGCCTGACCGACCAGAACACGATCCAGATGCGGCGTGAGCACCTCTGGGACGTCTACCTCTCGGGTGGACAGCTCGAGTGGTACTTCGGCTACCACGCGCTCCCGCTCGGCGGCGACCTCCGCGCCGAGGACTTCCGCACGCGCGAGGAGATGTGGGACGACATGCTCCACGCTCGCACGTTCATGGAGGAGCTGCCCTTCTGGAGCATGCAGCCCATGGACGCGGTCGTGACCGACGAGCGGCCCGGGTATGGAGGGGCCGAGGTGTTCGCGCGTCCGGGCGAGGTCTACGCGGTGTACCTGCCGATCGGCGACCTCCCCCCCACGCTCGACCTCACGTCGGAGACGGGGACCTGGCAGGTGCGGTGGTTCGATCCCCGCAACGGGACCTGGTCCCCGGGCGAGGAGGTGCAGGCCGGCGGGCCCGCGAGCCTGGGCCTGCCCCCGAGCCTGCTGACCCAGGACTGGGCCCTCACCGTGCGGCCCCTCTGAGCGGAGGCGCCCAGGCCGCCACGAGCGGCGTGGACTAGCCGGTGACGCGTGAGGGATCGAGGCGTCGTAGCGCCCGTCCCCCCAAGAGGGAGAGCGCCCCGACGAGGCCCAGGGCGAACGCCAGCGCAGCGCCCAGGCCCGCCAGGCTCGCGAGCACTCCGTCGCCAAGCAGGCGGACGGCACCCAGGTGGATCCCCACCGCAGGCGCCACGACCGTCGCCACCACGACCAGGTTCGCCAGGGAGTGCAGGGCGACCCGCCCCATGCTCTGCAGCGTCCCCACCTCGCCCGGGGTGAAGCGCACGGGTGAGACGAGGAAGGAGAGGTTCTCCACGCAGGCCCAGACCAGCGCGAGCACCGGCGCGGTCACGGCGAGCGCGCCGTCGATGGGACGCAGGCCTCCCGCGATGGCCCCCCGCAGGACCAGCGCCCCGGCCACCAGCGCTCCGGCCACGAGCGCTCCCGGGAGGACGGAGGCCAGGAAGGTCCGGCTCCCCTGGAGGGGCCAGGCCTTGAGCTCCTGCATGCGATCCAGGTCGGCTCGCAGGTCCGCGCGGATCGTCGTGGAGAGGTGGTAGGTGGAGAGGGTCAGGACCAGCACGGCGCCCCCGGCGTGGTCCTGGACGAGGACGGTCCCGAGGAACACGGCGAGGGTCAGCTGCAGGAGAGCGACCGTCACCACGCGCCCCGT
>WTJQ01000586.1 GCA_011524785.1 Planctomycetota bacterium
GGCGGTGGCGCGGGCGGTCTGCTCCTCCAGGGCCTCCCCGTCCGCGACCCGGGGAAGGGACGCCGCGAGCAGCCAGTAGTCCTCCACGTCGGCGCGACCCACCATCATCTGCAGCGTTCCCTGGGACCGGTGCTCGGCCATCGCCCACAGGATCGGGATCGAGTAGTCGAGCCGGTCCCGGTGCCCGAAGCGAGTCCGGCGATCGAAGCTGAAGGGTCCGGCGACGGTGGCCACGAGCGGCTGGCCCTCGAGTCCCGCTGGAGGGCGGGGCGCGTCCTCGAGGCGTCGCGAGGTGGGCGTCAGGAGCAGCGGGCGATCGTCGCTCGGCAGCGCGGCGATGGCCTCGGCAGCGAGGAGCGTCGCCGCCTGGTGGTGGGCGTGCGTGGTCGGCGTGGGGGCCAGGGCGAGGACCAGGTCGTAGTCCTCCTCGAGGAGGAGCGCACGCAGCTCCTCCCGCACGAAGGGCAGGTCCCAGGGGCCGCTGTCCGCGGGCGCCGACGGCATGACCTCCGCGAGGTCGGTCGTGTAGCGGTGATCGGTCTGGAGCAGGAGCAGGAGGCGCCGGACCCCGAGCCACCCCAGGGCCCGGGTGAGCTCGGCCTCGCGGATGGCGGGCAGCTCGGCGCGACCGACCAGCTCCTGGGTGAGCTCCTCGCCGTAGATCCGCTCCGCGAGGGTCGAGTACTTGAAGCCCCCCTCGCCGTTGGTGATGCAGAGCACGTCGACGGCACTCCCGTGCTCGACCGCGCTGGCGAAGACCGCGCCGGCGAAGGCGCTCTCGTCGTCGGGATGAGCGATGACGGCGAGGATGCGCGGACCCTCGCCCTCCTCGACGGAGGAGATCGTGATGCGCTTGGGAGGCCCTGCGCAGGCGGCCAGGAGGGTGATCGCGAGGAGGAGGGGGGCTCTCATCGGTTCGTGGGGTCGTTCGCGTGGAGCTGGTGGTCGTACCAGGCCAGCAGGTGGCGACGGGCGGCGGCGATGTGCTCGGCCATCCAGGCCTGAGCCCCTGCGCCGTCGCCGCGCTCCAGGTGGCGGACGAGCACCATGTGCTCGCGCCAGGTGCGGGCGGCCATGCTCAGGGTGAGGATCCCCTCGCCGGCCCGCTGCGGTCCGAACAGGAGCGCCATCAGGCGCAGCTCGCCGGCGATCTTGAGCACCCACGGGTTGCGGGTGGCATGGAACACGAGGCCGTGGAACCGCTCCTCGAGCTCGATCCAGCGGTGCCACTGCGCGGCATCGGCGGTCTGGTCCGGGCGGTCCCGCAGCTCCCGAGCCAGGGCGTGGAAGAGCGTGCACAGGCGATGCGCCTCGCGCAGCTCCTCGGAGTCGATGTGATCGGCGGCCTGGCGGGCGGCGAAGGGCTCCAAGCAGTCCCGCAGGTCGAAGAGCTGCTCCAGCTGGCGGCGGTCGATGCGACGCACGTAGGCGCCGGCGCCCCGGACGTACTCGACGAGGCCCTCGGAGGCGAGCTGGTTGATGGCCTCCCGCACCGGCGTGAAGCTGACGCCGATCTCCGCGGCCAGGGACCTGTTCACGAGGCGGTCGCCTGGGCGCAGCTCGCCCCGACCCAGCTTCCCGCGGATGGCCAGGTAGGCCTTCTCGGCGAGGGTGCTCTGGAGCGGCGCGTCCATGGTCTGGTTCTAGCAGGTCCACCCCCGGCGGGACAGCACGCGGCCCGCTGGGGCCCGTGCATGACGCGGGGCCTGGGATTCGGTCCTGCCGGTCCCATGGCGCGGAACCTACGGGGCTCGGTCCTCCCCAGGACGCACGAACGCCCCGGGTCCCTTCGGGGCCCGGGGCGTCACAGCTGCCCGTGAGCGAGGGCCGCCTCAGCGGCCCTGCTTCTCGAGGGCGCGCTCGGCCTCCTCGACCAGCTCCGCGATGGCGGCGTCGAGGGCGTCCCCACGGACGTTCTTGAAGCGGATCTTGCCGGTGTGGTCGATCACGTAGATGGTCGGCCACCCGGAGACGTTCCACTGGGTCGAGATGGGGCCCGAGGTGCTCCCCCCGTTCCAGAAGGAGCGCCAGGTGATCGACTCCTCCACGATGCGCTCCTGGAGCTTCTCGCGGTCACGGTCGGAGTTCACCCCGATGATGGCGAAGGGACGTTCGGCGTAGTCTTTCACGAGCGACCGCTCGTGCGGGTACATGGCCCGGCAGGGGCCTCACCAGTCTCCCCAGAAGTCGAGCATGACGACCTTGCCTCGGTAGTCCGAGAGCTTGAAGGCCACGCCGTCGATGTCCTCCCCGTCGATGTCGGGGGTCTCCATGCCGATCTGCAGGCGCGTGGCCTCGAACAGCATGCCCTGGGCCAGCGGGCCGAGCTCGCGGCGGCCGCCGTACACCTTCACGTCGCCGTACTTCTCGACGACCTCCTCGATCAGGGCCTTGCCCTTCTCGGTCTCGCCGGACTCGGCGAGGAGCTTGCCCATGACGTACTTCGCGCAGCCCTGGACCGCCCGGTGGGGCGAGCCGGCGGCGATCTTCTCGAGGGCGGGCAGCACCGAGGCGTCGGCGTAGGCCAGGCCCATGGCCACCTCGGCGAGGGCCTCGCTCTCGATGTGGTGCGTGGCGAGCGCGAGGGCGCAGGCCTTCTGTTGCGAGGGGCTGCCGGTGCGCATGACCCACTGGTACGCCTCGAAGCCGCCGTCACTGGCGGGCTCCTTGGCGGCCAGCTCGAGGAGCTTCGCGCAGGTGGTGACCGGACTCGGGCGCTCGTCGTAGAGCGCCTCGCGCTCCTCCTCGGAGGCGGCGCGCATCTTGCCGACCCACGCGGAGTACTGGGCGTCGTAGTCCTCGATGGCGGCGCGGACCTCGGCAGTGATGTCGAGC
>WTJQ01000192.1 GCA_011524785.1 Planctomycetota bacterium
GGGATCGGGGGATCAGTCGTCGAGGGGCAGGCCCTGGTCGCGGAACATCCGCTCAAGGTCCTTGTAGCCGAGGGGGCGGCCCTCCGACTCGGTGCGGTCGTTGAAGCCGTCGAGCTTCAGGTCGAGCGAGATGTTGCGCGCTCCGAGCAGGCGGACGCCCTGGCTGGAGCGCGCTCCGCCGCTGGCCTGGTAGGCGCAGAGCTGTCCGGAGACCGTGTCGACCAGGTAGAGGACGCTGGAGCCCGTGAGGTCCACGCCCGTCACGGCGATCATGCGGCCGTTGGAGTCGGCGGTCCCGCCTCCGCCGAGCCCGGGCATCGGGGTCCCGGCCTGTGCGGAGGTGCTGCCCGAGCCGTCCTGTCCCGTTCCCCCGTCCTGCGGGCCGGCCCAGGCCACCGCGAGGGCGACCAGGCAGAGGCCCCATGCGAGGGCCCGGGGGGCCTTCGCGCCGAACGCCTCGGGGCGCGGCAGGGAGAGAACGGAGCGGCTCATGGGCGGCCTATCCTAGCCGCAGCGGGCGGTTGCGCACCAACCCGATTGCGGGGCAGCGGGCTCAGAGGCCAGCCACGTCGCCCGTGATCTCCTCGAGGAGGTCCTTGAGCGAGACCAGACCGAGGGGCTGCTCGGGGGTCCCGACCAGGGCGAGCCGCCGCCCGCCGCCGCGCAGCTGCAGCAGGGCGCTGGCGATCGAGGTGCCCGGGGGGACGGCCGGCAGCGAGCGCAGCGAGTCCGCGAGGGGGGCTTCCCGGTCCGCGAGGACCTCGAGGAGGTGGACGTAGCCGGCCACGCTCCCGTCCTCCCCCACGACGGGGAGCCGGGCATGCCCGGCCGCGCGGATGGCGGCATCACGCTCGGCGGGCCCCTGCTCCTGGGGCAGGCACTCCACGTCCCGCCAGGGCGTCATGCAGCGCTCCACGGTGGCCGAGCGCAGGCCGAGGGCGTTGCGGGCCAGCTCGTGTGCCCGGGGGGAGAGGGTCCCGAGCCGCGTGCCCTCCTCGAGGAAGCGGTTGACCGAGGCGCGGCCCCGCAGGAGGACCCGCCGGCCCTCCTGGACCCCCAGCGCCCGCTGCAGGAGCCACGCGAGGAGGGAGAGCACGCGCTCGAGGGGCCAGAAGACGACGCGCGACAGGGCGAGGAGCGGGACCGCCGCCCCGATGAGGCCGTGCGGGCGGCGCCGGGAGAGCTCCTTGGGGAGCACCTCCCCCAGCAGGAACACGAGCGGCGTGAGGACCAGCGTCACGCGCAGGGCCGCCTCCGCGGGACCGAGCTCGTCGCCGGCGGCGACGAGGTCCCCGGCCAGGCCCGAGGCGACCTCCAGCATCAGGTTGTTCCCCACCAGGATCGTGATGAGGAGGGCGTTGTCGGCCTGCACGAGCCGGTGCAGCAGGCGCGCCAGGGGTCGGCCACGATCCGCGTCGAGCTCCACGCGCACGCGCGACAGCCCGTAGAGGGCGGTCTCGGCGCCGGAGTAGAGCCCGCTGCCCGCGAGGCAGAGGAGCAGGAGCAGGGCGAGGGTCGCGTCGGTCATCGCGGCGCCCCCTCGGCCAGGAAGAGGTCCACGGTGCGCACGCGACGGCCGCGCACCTCGCTCACCTCCCCCACGAGTCCACCTCCGAGCTCGACGCGATCGCCGACCCGGGGCAGGCGATCGAGCGCGGCGAGCACGAGGCCCCCCACGGTCTCGAAGGCGGTCGGTACGACCTCCACCCCGAGCAGGTCGTTCCAGTCGCGGATGCTGAGGTCGCCCGACACGCGGAAGCGTCCCTCGCCGATCGGGATCACGGGGCGCTCGACCTCCTCCCCCTCCACGCGCAGCTCCCCGAAGAGCTCCTCGAAGAGCTGCTCGAGGGTCACGACGCCAGCCGTCCCGCCCCACTCGTCGACGACGATCGCCTGGGCCGCGCGCGCCTCGCGCAGGGTCGTGAGCATCTGGAGCACGCCGCCGACCTCGGGCACGAAGCAGACCGGCATGATGCGCGCCTCCAAGGGACGCTCCGGGTCGGCGAGGACCTCGCGAACCCGCACGCCTCCCTCCACGCGGTCGGCGTCCCCGCGGACCACGGGCAGCCAGGACTGACGCCTCCGGGCAGCCTCCCGCACCACGCGGTCGCGCTCCTCGGGCTCGTCCTCGAGGTCGAGGAGCAGGGCGTCGACCCGCGGCGTCATGATCTCCCGCACGCGCAGGTGCGAGAGCTCGACGATCTCGGCCAACAGATCCGCCTCCCCAGGCGCGATGTGGCCAGCCTGCGCCGAGCGCTGCAGCGCCTCGTCGAGGTGCCGGACGTCGATCCGGGCCTCCGCGCGGTCGTTCTCACCGATCGCCCGCAGCAGGACGTCGAGCACGCCGCCCACGAACCGCCCCGCGGGCGCCAGCACGACGCCCAGCACCTGCAGGGGCGGAGCCGCGAGCCGCGCGACCCCGGGGCCGGCCCGCATGGCCAGGGACTTGGGCAGGATCTCCCCGAAGACGAGGATCGCCAGCAGCGCCCCGGCCCCGGTGGCCCACTCGCTCGCGTGCTCGCCGAGCAGGCGCGGGACGAGGGCGAAGAACAGCAGGTTCACGACCAGGTTGCCGAGCAGGATCGTGACCAGCAGGTCGCGCGGGCGCTCCAGCAGACGCGCCGCGCGCGGTCCCGCGCTGGACGCGTCGTCGAGGCTGAAGAGCGCCGTCTCCGCGCTGCTGAACCAGGCGGAGAGCAGGAGCAGCGCCACCGGCACCAGGAAGGGCAGGAGCTCGATCATGCGGGCCCTCCCTGCGCGAGGACCAGCCGCGCGCGGAAGCCCGCGCCCTCCTCGCTCTGCAGGAGGAGGCGGCCGCCGTGGGCCGCCGCCACCCCGTGGACCATCGCGAGCCCCAGGCCGGTCCCACGACCGGGGTCCTTGGTCGTGAAGAAGGCGTCGCCCGCGCGCTCGAGGACCTCGGGGCTGGCGCCGGGCCCGTCGTCCGCCACCTCCACCACGAGCGCATCGCCCTCGGCGCCTACGCGGACCTCGATGCTGCCCCCTCCACTCGACTCGAGGCTGTCGAGGGCGTTGACGAGGAGGTTGAGCACCGCCTGGCCGAGCTCGTTCGGCTGGCCGTCGAGTGCGGGGAGGGAGGCGAGCAGCGCCCGAGAGCTCGGCTCCGCGTGGGGCCCCAGCGGCCCCTCCAGCGGGCCGACCGAGATGACCACTCCGGCCTCGCTCGCTCGGTGAGCCACCAGCCCCAGCGCGTCCTGCACGGGCTCCCCCAGCGAGAGCCGCGTGGTCGCCGTCTCGCGCGGCGCCAGCCGGAGCAGCCGCCCCACCGTGACCCGGATCCGCTCGAGGCCCGTCCGCACCAGGGCGAGGTACTCCGCACGGCGCTCGGGGGTCGTGTCCTCTCGCCCCAGCACCTCGACCGCGTTCACCAGGCCGCCGAGGGGGTTGTTGATCTCATGGGCAACGCCGGCTGCCAGCTCGCCGGTGGCCGCCAGCCTGCGCTGCGTCATCGCGGCGGCCTCGGCGGAGCGCGCCTGGGCAGTGGCCTCGGCGACCTCGTGCTCGAGCCGCTCCTGGAACCCCTGGACCTCCTCGGCCATGCGATCGAACTGGGTCACGAGCTGACCGAGCTCGTCCCTGCGAGCCGTGGTGCCCGCGCGCGCGCCCAAGTCGCCGCGGCCGATGCGATCCGCGGCGCGCGCGAGCCGCTGCACCGGCTCCAGGACCAGACCCCGGACGAGGGAGAAGGTCGCCAGGGTCAGGACCAGGGTCGAGGCGATGAACCAGGGCAGGAGCCGCTGCAGGAAGCCGTCCCCGGCCGCACCGCGGGAGCGCAGCCAGCAGCCTCCCCAGGAGCGCCCGTCCGGGAGCACGACCGGCAGGGCGACGCCCCCAGCGACCTGGACGCGTCGTCCCTCCGTCGCGGCAGAGCGCATGGCGGCGAGCACCTCCTCCTCGTCGTGACCGGGCGCGCGCCGGGCCGTCCCCAGCGGATCCAGGCGGAGCCCGAGCGCCGGACGCGCGGGGTCGTCCAGGTCCGGGAAGTGCGCGATCTGGACGTCCTCGAACCACTCGTCCCAGCGGTCCCAGCGCAGGAGGGCCGCCGAGCGGAGATCACCTCGCGCATCGACGAGGGTGCCCACCAGGGTTCCGAGCAGGTCGGTCCGAGCGAGGGTGCGCTGCGCATCGACCCGCTCCTCCGCCTGCCGCGTCCAGAACAGGCCCGCGCCGAAGACGGCGAGGTTGGCCAGCGCCACCAGCCCGATCAGGCTGGCGCGCAGGGACACCCGTGGGAGTCCGGGCCTGGGTCGAGCTGGGGGCCTGGTCACGCCTGGGTGTTGATCGAGTTCATGATCTCGAGCAGCGGCATGAACAGGGCGATCACGATGAAGCCCACCACGACGGCCATGAACAGGAGCAGGGCCGGCTCGAGGAACTTGAAGACGGCGTCGATCCGCCGGTCGAGCTGGCGCTCGTAGGCGTCCGCGACCTTCAGCAGCATGGAGTCCAGCTCCCCGGTCTCCTCGCCGACGTCGACCATGTTGGTCACGATGTCGTCGAAGAGCCCGGTGTCCGCCATCGGCCGGGCGATCCCCTCACCCTCCCGCACGGTGCGCCGCACGTCCTCGACGCCCTGCGAGAGGACGGCGTTGGCCGTGGCGTCGCGCACGATACCGAGGGCGTCCAGGTGCGGCACGCCGGCCTCGACGAGGGTGCCGAACGTGCGCGCGAACCGTGCGACCAGGGACTGGCGCAGGAGCCCACCCACGAGGGGCAGCTTCAGGACGAGGCCGTGGATCCGGAAGCGGTAGCCCTCGCTCCGCGCCAGCAGCACGAAGTGCAGCACGATCAGGAGCAGGGGCAGGCCGAACACGAAGTACCAGCGCTCGGTGGCGAAGGCGCTGACGTCGAGCAGCAGCCGCGTCGTGTCCGGGAGCTCGACGTCGAAGGAGTCGAAGATCTCCTGGAAGCGCGGGATGACGAAGACGACCACCGCGGAGACCACGGCCACCGCGACGAACGTCAGGATCGCCGGGTAGATCATCGCGTTGACGATCTTGCCCTTGATCTCGGCGGCCTTCTCCCGGAAGGCCGCGAGGCGCGTCAGGATGCGGTCGAGGATGCCCGCGGCCTCGCCGGCGCGCACCATCGACGAGTAGAGCTCGTCGAAGCAGCCGGTGTGCTTGGCCATCGCCTCCGAGAGCGGGGTGCCGCCGGAGACGTCCTCCGCCAGCTCGGCGAGCACGTCCTTGAACGGCCCCGGCCGGGTCTGCCCCTCGAGGATGGTCAGGGCACGGACCACCGGGATCCCGGCCTCGGACAGCGTCGAGAGCTGGACCGTGAAGTCGGTGATCAGCTGGGACTTGACGCGGCCGCCCCTGCGCCGCGGTGCGGACGAGCCGCCTCCCGTGGCACCCTTGGAGCCCCGTGCGGGGACCGGGGCACTGCGCTGGAGCTTCTTGGCCATGGGTCGGTGCTCAGGAGCCTACCCCCCTCGCGGGGAGGAGTCACCCTCAGGAGAGGGTCTCCCGGAGGACCTCCTCGACGGTGGTCCGGCCGGCAGCGACGAGCGCGAGGCCCGCCCCGCGGAGGGTCCGCATGCCCCGGCCGAGCGCGGCCCGGCGCAGGTCCTCGGTCGAGGCCCCCTTCTGGATGAGGCTCCGCAGGTCGTCGTCCATGAGCAGCAGCTCGTGGATGGCGGTCCGGCCCTTGTAGCCGGTGTGGTGGCACGAGCCACAGCCACGGCCGTAGCGGATTCGCTGACCGCGGAGCAGGTCGGCGTCCGGCCCGAGCTCGAGCAGCAGCTCCTCCTCGGGCTCCACCTCGACCGAGCAGTCCGGGCAGACCGTCCGGACCAGCCGCTGCGCGACCACGGCCTCGAGGGTGGCCGTCAGCAGGAAGGGCTCGATGCCCATGTCGAGCAGGCGCGCGACCGTCGAGGAGGCGTCGTTGGTGTGGATGGTCGCGAAGACCGTGTGGCCGGTCAGGCTCGCCTCCACCGCGGTCGAGGCCGTGTCACCGTCGCGGATCTCCCCCACGAGGATCTTGTCCGGGTCCTGACGCAGGATCGAGCGCAGCACGGCCGCATAGGTCACGCCGATGTCCTCGTGGATCGGCACCTGCACGATGCCCTCGAGGTCGTACTCGACCGGGTCCTCGACGGTGATGATCTTCACGTCGGGCTCGTTGGCCTCGGCGAGCATCGCGTAGAGGGTGGTGGTCTTGCCCGAACCGGTCGGGCCGGTCACCAGCACGATCCCGTGCGGCAGGCGCGTGAGGGCACGCAGCGTCGCCTCCGTCTCGCCCTCGATCCCGAGCGCGGTGAGGTCGAGGCTGACCGCGCTGCGGTCGAGGATCCGCAGCACGGCCCCCTCCCCGGCCTGGCTGGGCAGCGTCGCCACGCGCAGGTCGACGGGGCGCCCGTCGATGGAGAGCTCGATGCGACCGTCCTGCGGGAGGCGGATCTCGGTGATGTCGAGGTTCGCCATCACCTTGATGCGGGAGATCAGAGGCACGCACAGGTGCCGCGGAGGGCTCTCCACCTCGTAGAGGGAGCCGTCCACCCGGTAGCGGATGCGGAAGGACGTGTCGTAGACCTCGAAGTGGATGTCGCTGGCCCGGTCCCGGATGGCGCGGTGCAGGATCGAGTTCAGCAGCCGCACCACCGGCTTCGACTGGGCGGCGGCCTCTGGGTCGGAGCCGTCCACGGCCTTGGCAGCGGCCAGGGCCTCCTCCAGGGAGTCCTCGGCGCCGTAGTGCTCCAGCACGGCCGCCTTCAGCTGCTCGGGGTCCGCGACGACCCCGCGCACGGCCGTGCCCACGCTGAAGGACAGGTCCTCGAGCACGGCCTGGTTGAGGGGGTCGGCGAGCGCGACCACCAGGTCCCCGCCCTCGAGCCGCAGGGGCAGCACGCCGAAGGTGTGCGCGATGCTCTTGTCCACCAGGGCCAGGGCGTCGGCATCCGGCGCGGCCTGGGCGAGATCGACGCTGTCGAGGCCGGCCTGCTCCGCGAGGGCGCGGGTCACGGCCGCCTGGTCGGTGGCCCCCATGGCCACCAGGAGCTGCCCGAGGAGTCCGCCCTGCTTGCGCTGCTCCGCCAGGGCACGCTGGACGTCGGACTCGCGGATCGCCCCGTGGTCCTTGAGGATCTGCCCGAGCATGCGCCGCCCCTCGGCGGAGCCACTCACAGGCGCGCCTCCAGGTCCCTCGGGTCCTGGGCGTAGTCCAGGGCGGTCCGGCCGGTGATGCGCTCCTGCTTGACCAGCTCGAGCAGGTGGTCGTCGAGGGTGATCATCCCCATGCGACGGCTGGTCTGGATCGTGCTCTGGATCTTGTTGGTCTCGTTCTTCCGGATCAGGTTCGCGATCGCGGGGTTGTTGATCATGATCTCGAAGCCTGCCACGCGCCCCTTGCCGCCGGCGCGCGGCATCAGGACCTGGCTGACCACGGCGACCAGCGACACCGACAGCTGGGCGCGGATCTGCTCCTGCTGGTTCGCAGGGAAGGCGTCGATCATCCGGTTGACGGTGCGCGCGGAGCCCGTGGTGTGCAGGGTGCCGAACACGAGGTGGCCGGTCTCGGCCGCGGTGATGGCGGCCGAGATGGTCTCGAGGTCGCGCATCTCGCCGAGCAGGATCACGTCGGGGTCCTGACGCAGCACCCGACGCATGGCCTCGACGAAGTCGGGGACGTCGCTCCCCACCTCGCGCTGGGTGACGAGGCCCTGCTTGTGCGAGTGGTAGAACTCGATCGGGTCCTCGATCGTGACGATGTGCCGATCCGACGAGCCGTTGATCCAGTCGATCATCGTGGCCAGCGTGGTCGACTTGCCGGAGCCGGTCGGCCCGGTCACGAGGATGAGCCCCCTCGGCCGCCGGAGCAGCTCCTGCACCGAGTCGGGCAGACCCAGCTGATCGAAGGTCAGCAGCGTGTTGGGGATGAGGCGCAGGATCGCCGTGTGCCGTCTGCGCTGCACCATGCAGCTCACGCGGAAGCGGGTCCCGCTGGGGTGGGCGAGGCCGATGTCCGTCGTGCCGACGCTCTCGAGCTCGGCCCAGTGCTTGTCGTCACAGAGCTCCCGGCACAGGGTCGCGGCCTGGGCATCCGTGAGCTCCTCGTCCACGAGGGGCACCAGCTTCCCGTCGACCCGGCCCACCGGCGGACGGCCGGGGTTGAGGTGCAGGTCCGAGGCACCCGCCTCGATGGCGCGGGTCATGAGCTCCTGGGCGTTCATGGTCGGGGGTCAGCTGGGGAGGCCTGCCGCCTGGGCGGCGCGGGAGACGCGCAGGACCTCCTGCACGCTGGTGACACCCTCGAGCACCTTGTGGGCGCCGTCGAGGACGAGCTTCTGGAGGTTGCCGGAGCCGGTGGCGGCGCGCTCGATGACGTCGAGGCTCTCGCCGCGGAACACCAGGTCGCGCACGCCGCCGTCCAGGGTCATGGTCTCGTAGAGCGCGACCCGCCCGCGGTAACCAGAGCCCTCGCAGGCGGTGCAGCCCCGCGGCTTGCGGAACCGGCGACCCGCGTGGAGGCCCGGGTCGAGGCCCAGCGCGGCGAACTCCTGCTCCGTGGGCTCGTACTCGCTCGAGCACTCGGGGCAGAGGCGTCGCACGAGCCGCTGGGCCAGGACCGCGTTGACCGAGGCCGCGACGAGGAACGGCTTCACGCCCAGGTCCACCAGGCGGGTCAGGGCGCTCGGCGCGTCGTTGGTGTGGAGCGTCGAGAAGACCAGGTGTCCCGTCAGCGAGGCCTGGATCGCGATCTCCGCCGTCTCCAGGTCGCGGATCTCGCCGACCAGGATCACGTTCGGCGCACAGCGCAGCATCGCTCGCAGGATGCGCGCGAAGGAGAGCCCGATGCGCGGCTGGACCTGCACCTGGTTGACACCCTGGAGGTGGTACTCGACCGGATCCTCAGCCGTGATGATCTTGACGTCGGGTCGATTGAGCTCGCCCAGCGCGGCATAGAGGGTCGTGGTCTTGCCCGAGCCCGTGGGGCCGGTGACGAGGACGATCCCGCTCGGCCGTGCGATGGTGCGGCGGAACCACGAGAGCTGGTCCTCCCCGAACCCCAGGTCCTGCATCGGGATGAGGTTGGCCGAGCGGTCCAGGATCCGCATGACCATGGTCTCGCCGTGGTTGGAGGGCAGGATGCTCGCCCGGACGTCGACGTCGCGCCCCGCCAGGTTCAGGGAGATGCGCCCGTCCTGGGGCTTGCGCTTCTCGGCGATGTCCATCCGCGCCATGATCTTGAGGCGCGACATGAGCGGGGCACCGAGGTGTGCAGGGTGCTCGGCGACGTCCCGCAGCATCCCGTCCACCCGGAACCGGATCCGGACCCGGCCGTGGCCGGGCTCCACGTGGATGTCGCTGGCCCGCTCGTCGAGGGCCTCCTGGAAGGTCCGCGTGACCAGGCGGACGATCGGCGCGTCGCTGTCCTCGTCGTCGTCCCCCACGCCCATGCCCGCGGCCACGGCCTCCTCGGCGGAGGTGTCCTCAGGAGCCCCGTACTCGCGGGTCAGGGCGTCTCGGAGAGCGCCCGGGGTGGCCAGCGCGCAGGCGATCGAGCGCCCGAGCAGGAACTCGAGCTGCTCGGCCACGATCTTCTTGAGCGGGTCGTCGATGGCGACGATCAGCTTGTCGCCCTTGACCATCAGCGGGACGATGCCCTGGTCGATGGCGACCTCCGCAGGCACCAGCTCCAGGACGTCCGGCTGGATCCGCCCCTTGCCGAGGTCCACGAACGGGAGGCCGGAGGCCTTCGCCACCACCCGATAGACGCCCTCCGGGGCAGCCAGCCCCAGCTCGAGCACGGCCTGGACGATCGTCAGGTCCTTTCCGCGCTGGTGCCCCTGGGCCTGGCGGAGCTGGGCGTCACTGAGGACGCCTGCATCGACGAGTGCGGAGCCGAGGTCGTTCACGAGCGCAGGGGCGGCCCCCTGGCCGCGCTCCCAAGGGTACCTCCCTCGCCCCCGCGCTGTTCCTGCGGGCCTCGGGGATCAGGGCACCCGGACGGGCCCCGGACCAGCTTCCCCTCGCCAGGGCCTCGCCACCGACACGAGCGCGCCCCGCGATCCGGCTGGATCGCGGGGCGCGCCGCTGCGGAGCAGGCTCCGCCCGTCAGCGACCGCCGCCCACGCCGGCGCGGCAGACGCCGCTGAAGCGGACCTCCATGGAGGGCTTCGCGGGGTGGCCGGTCTTGATGATCATCTTGCCCCGGAAGGAGCCGTCGGCACCCTCGGGCAGCCCCGCCAGCCGGAGCTGGACGTCGACGCCGTTGACTCCTTGGGCCGGCTTGATCTCGGTCACGAAGTGCTCCGCCCACTTGAGCGGCACTCCGGCGTCGGCCGCGAGCTCGACGCTCATCTTGGCCGGGTCGAGGGTGAACTCCGGGTCGTGGCTGATGACCTTGACCGTGCGGGGCACGACCTGCCCGGGACGAACGAGCCCCATGGACACGAACTGCGGGGTGTAGCTCATGACACCCAGCACGCGGCCGCTCACCGCGACGTTGATCTTGTAGTCGGACGAGACCTGGTGGGACCCGATCGGGTGCCCGTGCTCGTCGACGCCGCCCTTGCCCGCGTTCTCCGCGCGCTCGGCGTTCTTGGCCTCGATCTCGTGGGCGTCCGGACGGGCGACGTCGGACTTCAGGGCGATCTGGTAGCCGAGGTTGCCCTCGACCGCACCCGGACCGACCTCGACGGTGACCTGCCAGTGGCTGGCGTGGCCGTGCTCGTCCGCGTTGACGGGCGCGAGGTCCACGGTCATGCCCTGGGGCAGGCGCACGCCGGGGCGCTCGTCGAGCACGAGGGTGACCTGCTCGCCGCGGGTCGTGCGCACGTCCACGACCTGGGTGCGGGTGGTGCCCTGCGGGATGTCCCCGAGCTGCACGAAGGTGGGCGTGGCGGTCATGTAGGGCTCGATGTTCGCCATGAGCGCGAGCCCCGTCGTCCCCACCGGGTCGTTGTGGTAGACGTTGATCCGGACCTGGGTCTGGTTCTTCTTGTTGGCCGTGTTCATGCGGCCGGCGATGGTGATCTTGCGACCGGGCTCGATCGGCTCCCCGAAGACGTAGGGGACCATGTTGCCGCCCGTGCCCTCGACCAGGACCTCACTGACCGTGCAGCCGCAGGTCGGGTTGGCCTGGCGGATGATCAGCGGGGAGGTGCCGCCGGCCTTCATCTCGAAGATGTGCTCGAGGATGTCGCCCTGGCGCGCGCGCCCGAAGTCGTGCTTGTCGGTGCCGAACTCGATCGCGAGCTTGGCGTTCGGATCGGTGGGCACGTCGGGCACGCCCTCCTTGCCCTTGACCTCCCGCAGCTTCTGGTCGGTCTTGTCCTGGACGAGGGGGTAGCCCTCCTCGTCGAGACCGGCGTTGCGGTACTTCTGCTTCAGCTTCTCGTAGTTCGGGTCCGTCGGGTCGAGCGGCTTGGCGCGGCGCGGGCCGCGCTGGTCGCCCGTGGGAGCGTCGGCGGGCTTGGCGCCGGGCTTCTGCCCGGGACGCTCGACCGGCTTGACCTGGGGGCCGTCGGCCGGGCGCTTGCCGATGCCGACGGACGGCGTGCGCCGCGCCTTGGGGACGCTCCGCGGCTTGGGCGGGGTGTCCTGC
>WTJQ01000250.1 GCA_011524785.1 Planctomycetota bacterium
CCCTGCAGGAGGGCCTGGCGTTCCAGCTCGAGGAGCTCGCCGAGGTGCTGCGCGACTATCGCAAGGTCGGTCAGCATCGGGAGGGAGGGCTCGCGGGGGAGTTCTCGGGCCTCTATGTCCGGAGCGGCCTCGAGGTCCTGAACACCGGGGAGTTCTGGTTCTCCGAGACCCCGGAGGTCCCTGGCAGCAGGTCGTGGGACAGCAGCCTGCCGCGTATGTGCGCGTGGGCCGACGTGGCTCTGGCGCCGGGAGCTCCGGCGATCCGCCTCTACGGCACCCACTACGACCACCGCGGCGCGGTCGCCCGCAAGCGCTCCACCGAGCTGGTCCTCGAGCACTCCGGGGGCGCGGAGCGCGTCGTCGTGATGGGCGACCTCAACGCCCGCGAGGGCGACGCGCCGGTGGCTGGCTACCTCGACGCCGGCTTCCGCTCGGCGGTGCTGGTGGCGGACCCGGAGGTGACGCGCGGGACCATGAACGCGTTCCGGCACCAGGACGGGGGCCGGGGCCGCATCGATCACGTGCTGGTCCGGGGCCCCCTCACGGTCACGAGCGCCTCGATCCTGGGCGGCCGCGTGAACGGACTCTTCCCCTCGGACCACGACGCGGTGGTCGCGACCCTGGACCTCGGCATCTGAGCGCGGCGTCGTCCCTCGGCGCCCGGCGTGACGCGTCGCGCACGCCACGGCCACGCTGAGGCGGACCGAGCTCGCCAGGGACGAGCGTGCCCCTCAACAGACGGCCGGGTTCGACCGGCGCGTTCCCCGCTCCTCCTCGATCGCACGCAGGCGCTCGAGGGTCACGTCGGGGGTCGGGTACTCGCCGGTGAAGCAGGCGTTGCAGAAGCTCTCGAGGCGCGGGTTGCCCTTGGCCGCCGCGTTGTTCATCGCCTCACGATCGAGGTAGACGAGGTGGTCCACGCCGAGGAAGCTCGCGATCTCCTCCTCGGTGCGTCCGTCGGCCACGAACTCGGTCTTGCTCGCCATGTCGACGCCATAGGGACACGGCGCCACGAGGGGCGGCGAGGTCACGCCGAAGTAGACGCGACGAGCCCCGGCATCCCGCGCCATCTGCACGATGCGCCGCGAGGTGTTGCCGCGCACGATCGAGTCGTCCACCAGCAGCACGTCCTTGCCCTTGAACTCCAGCGGGAGAGCGTTGAGCTTGCGCCGGATCGAGGAGCTGCGGCTCTGGTGGTTGGGCATGATGAAGGTCCGCCCGATGTAGCGGTTCTTCACCAGGCCCTCGCGGTAGCGGACCTTGAGCTCGCTCGCCATCGCCATGGCCGCATCCCGTGAGGAGTCGGGGATCGGGATCACGACGTCGGGACTCGGCCCGTTCGCGGCCTTCCACTGCTTCCCGAGCGCCTTCCCGAAGCGACGGCGCGTCTTGTAGACCGAGACGTCGTCGAGGAACGAGTCGGGCCGGGAGAAGTAGACGTACTCGAAGATGCAGGGCGTGTGGCGCTGCGGCGCGACCTTGCGGTGCGTGAGCGCGCGGTCGTGCGAGATGAACACCGCCTCGCCCGGGCCGATGTCGAGGGTGCGGCGGTAGCCGTTGACGTCGAGGACGACGCTCTCGGAGGCGCACGCGAACCAGCGCCCCTGCTCGTCGGTCTTCTCCCCGAAGCAGATGGGCTTGATGCCGTAGGGGTCGCGGAAGGCGACCATGCCGAGGTCGGCGATGAAGGCGCACACCGAGTAGGCGCCCTTCACCTTCTCGTAGACCTTGCCGACCGCGTGGAACACGTCCTCCTGGTCCAGCTCGCCGTTGCTCGCCTGGTAGCGCTCGGCGAGGGCCTGCTGGAAGACGTAGAGGATGACCTCGAGGTCGCAGGTGGAGTTCAGGCGCGTGCCCTTCGCGAACATGCTGCCGTGCAGCTCCGCGAAGTTCGTGACGTTGCCGTTGTGCACCATCGCCGTCCCGATCGGGAAGGTGTGGTGGAAGGGCTGCGCGTCCTCGCTGCGGTTCTCCCCGACGGTTGGGTAGCGGACGTGGCCGACCCCGACGTGTCCGCGGAGCTGGCTCATGTGCTCCTCCGAGAACACCTCGCTGACCAGCCCGTGCGACTTGTGCAGGTTGAACCGGTCGGTGTAGGTGATCATCCCCGCGGCGTCCTGGCCACGGTGCTGAACGGCGAGGAGTCCCTCGTAGATCTCGGGGGCGACGTCAACGCCGTCGGGCCCGAAGATGCCGATGAAGCCGCACATGCGGAGCAGTCTGGTGGGGGCTGAGCCGGGGGGGTGCTCGAAGCCGGGGAGAGCGCTCCCCGGAGCCAGACTCTATGCGGGTCCCGGCGGACCGGCAACCCGCCGTGTCCCGGAAGGGGACACGGCGTCGGGGCGCGCCCGGCTCAGCCGAGCGTGCGCTCCACCACCTCCCGCACGTTGCGGGAGGGGTCCCGGGCGAGGATGCCCTCCAGGGCCGCGCGGGCGCTGGCCTGGCGGCCCTCGTCGAACCGGCGCCAGCTCGAGAAGGTCCCCGCCAGGCGGGCGGCCACCTGGGGGTTGAGCGCGTCGAGGGCCGTGACCTGCTCGCCCACCAGCCGGTGGCCGGAGCCATCGGCCGCGTGGAACCCGGTGGGGTCCGAGGCCGCGAAGGCGTGCAGCACCGAGCGGGCGCGGTTGGGGTTGCTGAGCTGGAAGTCCTCGTGTGCCAGGAGTTCCTGCACGCGCGCCACCGCACCCGGGCGGCGACAGGTCGCCTGGAGCGTGAACCACTTGTCGAGCACGAGGGGGTTCTCGCGCCAGCGGCCGTGGAAGGCCTGCAGGGCCTCGGCGCACTCGGAGCCACCGTCCTGCACGAGGCAGGCGAGGGC
>WTJQ01000620.1 GCA_011524785.1 Planctomycetota bacterium
TTCGAAGTGGGCTCGACAAGTGGACTGCGGACCGAGCGGCCCGCCGTGCGTTGCTTCACCGCAGGAAAGGAGCAGTAGATCCTGAAGGGTCGCCCGTCCGGGCAGCCGAGGCGGACTCAACCCCCAGTCCTTACCACGTCCGCGTGGCAGCACCCTACGAGCGTTTTGCTGCCCTCCCGCTCCCGGCACGCAGGCGCTCCGGTGCGCTCGCGGCTGCTGCAGACATCCACGTACGACACCTGGGGTCACGGGGAACCACGCTCGCCCTGAGAGCGGTCGAGCTCGACCCTGACTGGATCTACCCCCACATCGTCCTCCTGACCAGTGCGCTGCTGGAGAACAACAGGGAGCTCACTGAGCTTGGCTTCTCTGGTTTGCAGGAATCCCGGGCGGACGCACCCATCGAGAGCCTGCTCGAGGGAGTGACCCTGGATGTGGAACTGCCTCCCTGGGCTCGGGACGTCCATCCAGCTCTCCAGGGCCTGAACGACCAAGGAACACGCCATCAATGAAGCTCCTCTACGCCCTCACACCTGGCCGAATTGGCCGGTTCATGCTCCCTCTCGTCGGCGCTGTCACTGCTGGCGCGCTCCTCGCGGGAGGAGGCGGGAGCGGAGTCCCGATCAGCGTCAAGCGGCGCAGTCCACCTGTTCGCCAGGCAGACCCCATGCCTGCGCCGACGCCCCCGCCCCCGGCGCCGTGATGAAGGCACGAGACACCAGATGGTCCAAGGACCCTCTCCAGAGGAGCCCCCAAGCGTGAGTCGAGAACATCCGAACGCACAACGACGCCGCAGCCAGGCGACGAGGGTCGGGTTCACCTCTCTCAGCCGCCGGTCGGCCCCGTCGCGTGGCCGCCGCGCAGCCCTCTTCTGGACGGGGCTGCCACTCCTCCTGGCGAGTGCAGGCGTCCTCTGGAGCAGCAGGGACACCGATGGGATCGACGGCCGTCCGAAGGCCGCTGCACCTGAAGGAACGCTGGCGGCCGCCAAGGATGAGCACCAGGGACCTCGGCCGATGGGTCTCTCGCGCATTGCTGGGGGCCTCACGATCGAGACCCGTGCGAAGGAGCGGGCTCCTGCGCAGGGCATCACGAGGGAGGTCCCCAGGGAATCGAGGTACATCACGTGTGCACAGCGAGCACTCCCTGAGGGGCTCTCCCTCGAGGAGTTCAGCGCGTCCATCGCCTGGGAGGAGATCGCGGAGGCTCAACAGGAGGGGCGGTGGAGCGAACTCCTCGGCATCGGTCCTGACGGGTCCTCCCTGGAAGGTGATCCGCACCTGCGTCGCCACTCAAGGTGGGTCGTGGCCACTGACCCCGATCGCGTTGCATGCCCCGTGCTTCTTGCTCCGAGTGGGCCACCTCGAGTGTCGGGCCGAGAGCCACTCAGGATCGTGATCGAGCCTGAGGAACGACTGGCGTTCGCCTCACTTGAGCTCGAGTGCAGAGCCATCCTGGAGGACGAGGAGAGGATGGGACTCGCGTGGGCCGCGGTCCTGCCCCCCGAGCGACGGGACCCGAACACTTGGATCCTTCCACCCTTCGACGGACTCCTCGAGGTCCGCGCCACGGGAGCTGGCCGGGGAGCCGTCTGGAGGGGCCATGTCCAGCGCGAGGGAGGACGCACGATCACCATGAGTCTCGAGGGGACCTTCTCCCTGCGCGCGAGGGTGGAGCCTGCAGAGCTCGTCCATTCGGGTCTGGAGGTCGTCGTCCATCGGCCCGGATCCCCCTGGGCAAGTGCTCTCGGTCGGAGCGCCGTCGAGGAATCCGGCGACTGCACCATCGAGCCCCTGTTCGCCCGACCCGGCGAGCGCCTCACAGCGACCCTGATCGGTCCCGGACTGGCCCAGCGAGAGGCCACATGGCGCGCCCCGGAATCGGGAGGGTTGGTGGAGATCGCGCTGCAGGCATCGCCCTCCTCCCCACACGTGGTCCAGCTACTCCGCGCGGGGGATGGGAGCCCCGTTGGGAACGCAGAGGTGATCGCGTTCTGGTCGGGTGGAGACTCCAAGCACCGCTCCGAGGCCTTGGTCCGAACGGATCGTAATGGCCTTGCTCGATTCGAACGGCTCCCCTCGGGCCCAGTGTGGTTCCAGGTCACCAGTGGACGGTGGTCCGCCCCTCCCACGCTTCGCGTCGCGGAGCACGGGTTCGGCCCCGGTACCGACAGCGACCATGGAGATGATCCTGAGGCCCCACCCAATGGTGCGAGGCAGGCGGGGACGGTCCTCCTGGTGCGCCCCGCAGGGATCCTCGAGGGACGGTGGGTCCTCGAGGGCCAGACGAAGCAGGAGTTGTCCGGCCTGCGGATCCGCGCGGTCGATGGCTCGGGCGGACAGCATCACCTGCGAGCCGAACTACTCCCTGAGCAGCGCTATCGGATCGAGGGCCTTCCGGCGGGGACCCTCCAATTGCTGGCTGTGGCCGAGCCCGGCGGAGCGACCAGTCGCCCCCTCCCCTTGGACCTGCCCGCTGCCGTCACCGTGGAGCAGGAGTTGATCCTCTCCGAGACCGTACTCGTCTCGGGCCGCGTCGTGGAGGCTTCCTCGGGAGCCCCGATCGCGGAGGCCGCGGTCACGTGCGACCTCCAATTGGCGGGCGAGTGGGTCGCAGGCGATGCAGCGAACGCTCGCTCGACGGATCCCTGGGGTCGATTCGAGGGGCTACGGATGCCGTCCTCCGGAGGCATCGTGCGCGTCACGAGCCAGGAACATCTCCTGCTCGCGCGGGTTGTTCCTGCGCCGATCTCTTCCCAGGTCGACGTCGGTGATCTTCCGATGGAGGACGTCCAAGTGGTTCGCCTCGCCTTGCATAC
>WTJQ01000609.1 GCA_011524785.1 Planctomycetota bacterium
GACGAAGAGCGAGCGCGGTGAGCCCGGCTCCTGGGGCCTCGTCAGACTCCTCGCGGTTGATCGGGACGCTGCGGAGGTGGAGTGGATGCTCGCCGGGTGGGAGGACGAGGAGCTCGTGCGTGAGCCTGGCCGGGTGCTGGTGGAGGGACTGCCCGACGGCCACCGGATCAGCTGGGAGGAGAGCGACTCCGCCCCCGACGGCACCTGGCGAGTCGCGGCGCGCCCTCTGGGCGCGAAGGGCCCTTTCGAGGAGGTCGCCCTCACGACCGATCGGAGCCTCCTCGTGCCGGCCGAGCCTGGCGCCGCGATCGAGTACTTGATCGAGCGCTCGGGCGAGGTTTCGGTCGGCCCCGGCGCCCTGGCTGTCGGCCTGCGCCAGGTGGTTCCCCAGGACCTTCCCGTGACCCTCGAGGCGGGCCTTCGGCTCGACCTGCTCTCGGGTGAGGTCGACGGAGCGCGAGCGCACCTCGAGATCACCCAGGTCCATCCGACCAGCGCCTTCGTCATGCCGCTGGAGGGCGTCAGCCTCCAGAGGGGTGGCAAGCCGGGCGCGCCGATGACCTGGACGCCCTACCTGCCCGGACCCGCGCGTCCGGACGCTCGCCGGGCGCAGACCGGCCTGGCGCCCGGCTCGGACCTCGTCGTCCGGACCCCGGAGGGCCTCTTCGTCCGGCTGCTGGCCGAGCGCAGTGAGGACGGGACGATCGTCGTGCGCCGCCAGGTCGATCTCGCGCGGACGGGCGTCTTCCCCGTCCCGCCCGGCGTTCCGCTCCTGGAGGAGGCGGCTGCCGGGACGGACTCCTGGACCCTCGCGTTCGCTCCGCTCCCGTTCGGCGTTCCCGATCCTGACGCCGTGGGGCTCACGCTCGAGCGCGAGGTGCGGGCGGGCGTGTGGGAGGAGGCGTTCGTGGGGTCTCCGGGCGAGCGAGAGCTGACCCTCGCCCTCCCCGCAACCGGCGGGCTGCCGTACGCCCGGCTGAGGGCGCGCCACGAGCTGGCCAGCGGCGGGCGCTCGCTGCCGGGCCCGGCCTTCCTCCAGCTGCTCCTCCCGGCGGACGACCCCGAGGCGCGAGCCGCCGCCTCCGCGAGCGCGGTCGCGGGCCTCGGGAGCGATGCGTACGGCGAGCGCCAGGCCGCGCGAGCGCTCCTGGAGGCCATCGGTCCCGCTGCGCTTCCTGCCGTGGAGAGCACCCTGCGCGGAGGCGCCCTGCCCACGAGCGCCCCCGTCCGCAGCGAGCTGCGGGAGCTGCTCGCCGCGGGGGCCTTCGGCTCCAGCGGTCAGGGCCTGCTCCTCGAGCTGCTTGGTGCCGAGGCCGGGCTCGATGGCGCTCCCCCTGCCGTGCTCCTCGCCGCGCAGCCGGACGCGCGTGCGCTGGGTGCCCTTCGACTGCTCGGCACGAGCGAGCTGGACGCGTGGCTGCCGGTGCTCGCTCGCGCCGAGTCCGACGTCCTCGTTGGGGCGCTGCTCGAGACCTTGGGAGGCGCGCGCGTACCGCCCTCCCCCTCCTCGCCCGTGTCCATCGCTGGCGGTGAGCCCTTCGACTGGCGCGCGGTCGTCCGGGAGGGATCCCCCCGCGACGTGGCGGCTCGCCTGCGAGCCGAGGCGGACCCGGCCGATCGCGCGCGCAGCTGGGCACTCCTGGCCCTCGCGCACCTGCTCGAGGGCGTGGGGCCAGAGAGCGAGATCGAGGCCTTCGAGGTCACCGAGCTCGCGCTGCGGCTCCTGGTCCAGGAGCCGCCCATCCCCCCGGCTGCCCTGCTCGAGGTCGTGCGGAGTCTCACCGAGGCGTCCGGGGCTCCGCTGCGTGCCTCCCGCGAGCTGGTGGCCCTCCGCGTCGATTCCCCCGGGCCGCCCGAGCGCGAGCAGATCGAGCTGGGCCCGGAAGAGGCAGAGGTCCTGCGCGTGCTCCTGACCAGCGGCACGCCCTCCGACGCAGCGCTCGAGATCCGGCTCGCTCCCGGGGAGTACGACCTCACGGACGGGGGGACTATGACCCTCCGGCGACCGAGACTCCGCATCGTCGGGGCAGGGCTCCCGTCGGGGGACAACGAGGTGGACGGCACGCGGCTGCTGGGCAGCTTCCGCGCAGAGGGTGTCGAGGCGCTGGAGCTCGAGGGTGTCGAGCTCCGCAGCGAGTCGGGGGTGACCCTCTGGCTCCAGGACGCGGCCGTGATGGGGCGTGCGGTGCGGGTGCTCGGACGGCAGAAGGCGCTCCAGCTCGCCGGCTCGACCCTGGACCTCGTGGACGGGGAGCTGGGAGGCACGTCCGACGGTCCCGTGCCGGGTCTCCTGTGGGTCGGCTCCGCCTCCTCGGTGGGCGCGGTCGGGTGCCGCCTCGTGGGGGACACGATCTATCTCGAGGAGGGCGCCAGCGTCCTGCTCGACCGCTGCGTGGTGCGTGGTGGGACCCGCAGCCTCTTCCAGGGGAGAGCGAGGACGAGCCGCGCCAGCGTCGTCGACTCCCTGCTCCGGGTGCCGGGCGGCTGCATGCAGGGCACGGGCCAGCTCGTCCTCGAGCGCTCCGCCATCGAGGCCGGGACGACGCCCCTCTCGCCGCAGGTTCAGCTGACTCTCTGCCGCGAGTCGGTGCGCCTCGCCGCGGGCGACGCAGCGAGCCTGGGGCGGGCGGGAGAGCACCGCTGCGCGCTCGGCGTGCACGGACCGGGCTCGGGCGAGGGTCGCTGAGCGGTCGGCGCTGAGCCGCCCGCACCGAGCGATCAGCACGAACCGATCGGGGCTGTGGGGTGGCCAATGCCCGCCAACGAGCGGCGGGTGCGTCCCCGGCGCCCACGCTTCCAGCCTCGCGTGGCC
>WTJQ01000628.1 GCA_011524785.1 Planctomycetota bacterium
TTCTCCCAGTCCTCGAGGCCCTCTTCCTCCGGGGTGGGGGCGCCGCTCTTCATCTTCTTGAGCAGGGCCTTGTTCGCCTTCAGGGCCTCGTTGCCCCGCAGGCTCTCCTCGAGGACCCAGGTGACGCTCCCATCGTCCCCCTCGGAGCGCACCTCGCGTCGCATCCCGCGGAGCTCCGCATCGTCCGGCAGCAGCGCGACGAGCCGCTTCAGCTCACGGTTGCGGAGCTTGAGCGGCAGGTCGGGGTGGGCGTCCAGCAGGGCCAGCATGCGGCCGCGGTGCCCCCCCAGGATCCGCACGCGCTCGGCGTTGGCCGCGGCGACCGCCTCGGGCTTCGCGTCCTTGGGCTGCCGCGGCTTGCGCGGCATGGTCCACTCCTTGGTCTTGCGGTCGAACTTGTAGCCCAGGAACTTGCGGGCGGTCTTGTGCTCCGGGTCGTACTCGAGGATGAGCTCGTAGACGCGATTCCGCTGCAGGAAGGCCTTGGCCTTCTGGCACACCTCGGCCACCTGCTCCAGGTCGCTGACCAGGAGGTCCTGGAGCTCGCGCAGCTCCTTGGTGAAGTCCGCAGGCGAGGGGTGGGCAGGCGCCTCGAGCGGGACCGGCCGCAGAGCGGTAGGAGCGGGAGCCGGGCCAGCGCCCAGGAGCAGGGGGAGGAGCAGGACGTTCATGGTCTTGGTCTTCGGGCGTGTGGAGCTCACTTGCGGACCTCGTCGAGCCAGGCCGTCAAGGCGGCCTCGAGGCGGGGCACGGGCATGCCGAGCTCCTCCTCGAGCACCTTGACCGTGGCCTCGCGCTGGCCGCAGCGCGCGAGGATGCGGTGGACGACCTCCTGCTCGTGGCCCTCCACGAGCCAGGCGGACACTGCATAGGCGAGGAGCAGGTCGTCGGACTCCATCGCCATGGCGTCCTTGCCAAGGCTGATGGCGAAGCTCGGCTTGCGCTTGCCGTTCATCATGCGGCGCGCGAGGGAGATCCAGTTCGCGTCCTCGTCGCGCAGGTTCGAGATGTAGTCCGGGCGGCCGCTGGCGGAGCTGTCGCGATCCTTGAGCTGGAGCGAGAGCTTGGTCCCCGCCATCTGCCAGACGAGGTAGATCCCGAGCCCCTGCTCGATCCAGCCGGGCATCCCGCCCTTCACCCAGGTGCCGTCCTCGGTGCGGCCATAGGTGTCCAGCAGCGCGTAGCTGACGATCAGCCGCATCGCCTGGTCGAGGCGGCTCTCCCTCGAGCCGTTCCAGACGCCCAGCCGCTCACTGCTCGCCATCCATGCCCCGTTGATTCCCTTGTAGCGCAGGCGGTCGGTGGCCGCGATCCCGGGGAAGGAGTCGGTGAACTCCTCACCGGCCTTGATGGACATGAGGTAGAGGCGCACCTGGCCCTGGGAGTGGCGCGTGCCCAGCAGGGGGTGCATCCAGGTCGTGAGGGCCTCGAGGCGGCGCGCGACCTCCTCGGCCTCGCCCTTGCCGGAGCTCGCGAGCACGCGGTAGTGCTCGGTCTCGGCCACGCCCGAGAACTGCACCCCGAGCTGGGTCTCGAACTCCTCGGCCTCGGCGGGCGTCGGGTCCGGAGCATCACTCCGGGCCTTGTCCCAGGCGGCGCGCTGCTCCTTGCGCTGGGTCATGGTCAGCGCGGTGGCGCGGCTCATCCAGCGGGTCTGGCCGTCGACCTCGACCTTCACCTGGCCGACCATGGCGCGCAGGCGCTCGGAGTCGGGATCGGCGTCCAGGAGCTCGTCCACCTCCTGCTGGAAGCGGGCCTTGGGGAGGTCTCCCTGGTGCTCCTCGAGGAGGGCGAGCAGCCGGTCCGTGTGCCCTGCGAGGAGGGCGGCCCGGGCCTCGAGCAGCTCGAGCGCGGCGGCGTGGTCCTTGTCCCGCGGGGCCTTGTAGGCGCGCGGCCGCTCCCAGGTCTTGGTCTTGCGGTCGAGCTTGTAGCCGAGGTACTTGCGGGCCTTCGCGTGGTCCGGGTCGAACTTCAGCAGCGCGCCGTAGGTCAGGTCCCGCTGCAGGTAGGCCTTCTGCTTCTGGCAGCTCTGCGCGAGCGTGTCGAGCTCGTCGGCCGTGCGGGCTCGCAGGCCCGCGCGGGCCTCGTCGAAGGCCTCCTCGTCGGGCGCGATCGAGCCCGTCCACCCGAGGCGTCCGGGGACGGGCTCCGTGCCCAGGGGGGCCGGCAGCAGGGGAAGGCTGGCGAGGACGAGGAGCGTGCCGAGGTGCTGCAAGGGGGAGTCGCCGGGGCTCCACGCGGGAGCCATCGGAGCCGCATCGTAGCGCGTGGCGCGCCGCGGAGCCTGCTGGAGCCGCCGACGCCCGACGTCCGAACGGGGCCAACGCCGCTGGCTCGGCACCGACCGGCCCAGCCGGCGGCCGGCTCAGCGACTGAACCCGAAGAAGCGCTCGCGCGGGACATCGTCCCGACACAGGCGCGCGATCGGCTCCCCCAAGGGCTCGAGGCTGCCCTTCTCGAGCACCTGCAGGGCGGCCTCGAGGTCAGCGACCAGGGCCTCGGAGGCGCCCTCGCGACGAGCGGTCAGGGCCTCGGCGTGCTCGGCCTCGCGGGTGAGAGCCAGCCCGAGGGCTGCAGCTCGTGCGAGCGAATCGTCCTCTCCGCCCAGGAACTCGAGGAGCAGGGCGTCGCGCTTCTCACCGGGCGCGAGCCAGCCGGCCGCCACGAGGCCCTGGATCCGGACGGTGCTCTCCTTGCCCTTGCGCCCCGCCTTCTGCACCGCGGCGAGGGATCCCTTGTCTTCCGGAGCGACGCTCGCGAGCGCGCGCAGCCACGCACACACGCACTCAAGACATCCTCATGCTTGCATGC
>WTJQ01000435.1:0-8224 GCA_011524785.1 Planctomycetota bacterium
CTCTCCATGGATCGAGGCTCAGAGCCCGAGGTCGAGGAGGTCCTGGACGTCGACGAGGCCCACCGGGCGGCCGTCCTCGTCCAGGACCGGCGCCTGGTCGATGCGGAACTCTCCCAGCAGGCGCATGGCCTCCTCCGCGAGCTGGCCGGGCTGGAGCGCCTTGGGGTCGCGCGCCATGTGCTCGTCGACGGGCTCGCTGAGGGCCGCCCCGCCGGACTGATCGATGAGCCGGCGCAGGTCACCGTCGGTGAAGATCCCAGCGAGGGTGCCGTCCACGCCGACGACCAGGGCCGCGCCGGGCCTCCCCGGGGTCTCGCTGGTCGCACGGAGGACGTCGAGCACCGAGACGCCGGCCGCGACGACCGGAAGCTCGGCCCCCTTGCGCATGACCTCCTCGACGGTCATCAGGCGGCGCCCGAGGGCGCCAGCCGGGTGGAAGCGCGCGTAGTCGCTGCGCTCGAAGCCCCGCTCGGCGAGCACGACCATGGCGAGGGCGTCGCCCAGCACCAGCATGGCGGTGGTCGAGGCCGTGGGGGCCAGGCGCATGGGGCAGGCCTCCTCCACCCGCCCGATGTCGAGGACCGCGTCGGCCAGGCGGCCCAGGGTCGAGTCGGGGCGCCCGGTCATGGCGAACACCTGCACGCCCAGCCTGCGGGCCGCGGGAACGGTCGCGTTGACCTCCTCGGTCTCGCCCGAGTTCGACAGGGCGAGGAGGATGTCCCCCTCCCGCAGGCGGCCGAGGTCGCCATGGAGCGCCTCGCCGGGATGGAGGAAGAAGCTCGGGGTGCCGGTCGAGGCCAGGGTCGCCGAGATCTTGGACCCGACCAGGCCGGCCTTGCCCATGCCCGTGACCACCAGCTGGCCCTCGCAGGCCAGGGCGGCCTCCACCACCGCGTCGAAGCCGTCGATCCCCCCCTCGCGGAGCCGCTGGGTGAGCAGGTCCAGAGCGGCGGCCTCGAGGCGGATCACCTCGGTCGCCTGGTCCAGGCGAGAGGCCTTCGAGTCACCGGCAGTCATGGAGCGGAGCGCGGCAGCCCTCGGCCCGCGCAGGCGCGCGATTCTAGGAGGCCCGCGGACAGCGCGGCAACCGGCTCGAAAGGAACGAACCGCGGGGCTCGATGGCGCGCAGGGAGGCCCCTATCCTCTCCCCCAAGGCATGGACGACCTCCAGATCATCAAGGCAGGCACCGTCGTCGCCATCGTGGTGCTCTCCCTGTCCGTGCACGAGGCCGCCCACGCATGGGTGGCGGACCTCCGCGGGGACCGCACGGCGCGCTCCATGGGGCGCCTGACCCTCAACCCGATGGCCCACATCGACCCCATGTGGACCGTCGTGATCCCCCTGCTCATGTACGTGACGGCTGGCTTCGCGTTCGGCGGAGCCAAGCCCGTCCCGGTCGACATGCGGCAGCTGCGGAGCCCCCTGCGCGACATGTCCCTGGTCGCGCTGGCCGGCCCCATCTCGAACGTGCTGATCGCCGTCCTGCTGCTGGCGATCTACAAGCTCTGCGTGTTCGTCCTGGGCTACCACCCCGAGGCCCTGCTGCCGGAGGTCCTCAAGCAGGGGGTGGCCCTCAACATGCTGCTGGCGGCCTTCAACATGGTCCCCATCCCGCCCCTGGACGGCTCGCGCGTCATGACGTGGCTCCTGCCGGAGGGGCTCCGCCTCCCGTACGCGAGCCTCGAGCGCTTCGGCATGCTGCTGGTGATCCTCGTGTTCTTCGTGCTGCCCGGCACCAACGGCCTGCTCGCTGGGATGGTCAACGCGCTGATCGACGCGGCCTGGCTCGTCACCGGAGGCAACTGGATTTGAGCGGCGAGTACACCGTCTTCCTCGAGCGCGTCTTCGAGGGCCCCATGGACCTGCTGCTGCACCTGGTGCGCGAGCAGGAGGTGGAGATCCAGGACGTCGAGATCGCACGCGTGATCGACGGGTACTTCGAGTACCTGCAGCACCTCGAGGAGCTCGACATCGAGGTCGCGGGGGAGTTCCTGGTCATGGCGGCCACGCTCATGTCCATCAAGAGCCGCTCCCTCCTGCCCCGGGAGGAGGTGGAGCTGGAGGACGAGCTCGATCCCCAGGACGAGCTGATCCAGCGCCTGATCGAGTACCGGCGATTCCGAGGCGCGGCCGACGATCTCGGGGAGCGCTTCGAGCGCCGCAAGCAGGAGCACCTGCGCGGGTTCCAGGGCGAGGCGCGCATGCACACCCCCGAGCGCGAGCTGGACATGGGCGAGCTGACCCCGTGGGACCTGCTCGCGACCTTCTCGCGCCTGATGCGCGAGACGCTCGCCAACCGCACGCACACGGTCGCGGGGGACCCGCGCCCCCTGCGCTGGTACGTGTCGCAGCTGGCCCAGGCCGTCCGTCAGCACGGTCGCCTGCGCCTCGAGGACGCCCTCGCTCTCGACGGCGAGGAGCCCACCAAGGCCGGCATGATCGGCGCCTTCTGCGCGCTGCTCGAGCTGGTCAAGATCGGGCTCGTGGGCGCCCATCAGGAGGGCCAGGGGGACCCGATCGAGCTCGTCCTCCGCGAGGACGCCGAGGGGGACTTCGAGTCCCTGATCCGCTCCTCCCGCTTCATGGACGAGGAGGACCCGGAGGACGACGCTGCCGCGGGCTCCGAGCCCTCCGGCCCAGGGGATCCCCCTGGGGGGACGGAGCCCGGGGAGGGCCCCGAGCCCGCCAAGTCCGGGGTGGAGGGCCCCGGGCAGGCGGACTAGACTCCGAGGCCCTGGATCCGGCGGCGAACCCCGCGCGGAGCCCCCACCTCGACGCCACCTATTCCCACCATGAGCAGCGCCCTCGACGTCACCGACGCCAACTGGCAATCCGAAGTCCTCGACAGCCCGATCCCGGTCCTCGTCGACTTCTGGGCCCCCTGGTGCGGCCCCTGCAAGATGATGGGCCCGACCGTCGACCAGCTGGCCGGCGAGTTCGAGGGGCGACTCAAGGTCGTCAAGCTCAACACCCAGGACCACCCCGACGTGGCCGCGCGCTACGGCGTCATGTCGATCCCCATGTTCGTCGTCATGAAGGGCGGTGAGGTGACCCACCAGATGGTGGGCGCCAAGCCCTACGCGGCGTTCAAGGCCGAGGTCGAGCCCCACGTCTGAGCGCCGCGCCGACCTTGCGCACGCTCTTCCTGGGGTCACCACCCTTCGCGACCCCGGTCCTCGAGCGCCTGCTCGCCTCCTCGCACGAGGTGGTCGGCGTGGTCACGACGCCTGACCGGCGCGCCGGTCGAGGGCGTGGCCTGCAGCGCAATCCCGTCGCTGCCCTGGCGGACGCGGCACAGCGTCCGCTCCTGCAGCCCGAGGGCCTGCGCGAGCCGAGCGCGGTGCAGTGGCTGCGCGACCAGGAGCCCGAGGTGCTCGCCGTGGCGAGCTACGGCGAGCTGCTCCGCACCGAGGTGCTCGAGCTCGCCCCGCACGGCGCCCTGAACGTCCACGGCTCCTGCCTGCCGCGCTGGCGCGGTGCCTCCCCCGTACAGGCGGCCCTGCTCGCGGGCGACGAGGAGACCGGGATCACCATCCAGCGCATGGTGCTGGAGCTCGACGCCGGCGACGTGCTGGTCGAGCGGCGCACGGCGATCGGGCCCCGGGAGACTGCGGGCGAGCTGGCGGCCCGGCTCGCGCCCCTGGGCGGAGAGGCCCTGGTCGAGGCCCTCGACGCCGTTGGCTCGGGCGAGGCGCGGGCCACACCCCAGGACCCGGAGCAGGTCACCCTCTGCCGCAAGGTCCCCAAGGAGGCTGGCGTGATGGACTTCGCCCTGGGTCCCGAGCAGCTCGACCGCCACGTGCGGGCCATGAGCCCTTGGCCCGGAGCCTCCACGACCCTGCCCGACGGCCGCCGCCTGGTCGTCCTCGAGCTGGAGCAGGCAGAGGGGGTCGGCCCGGCCGGCCAGGTCCTCGAGGGCCCGGGCCTCACGGTCGGCACCGGCGCGGGGGCCGTGCGACTCCGCAGGCTGAAGCCGGCAGGTAAGGGGGCCATGGAGGACGAGGCGTTCCTGCGCGGGACCAGCCTCCCTGCAGGCACACTGCTGGGGGAGACCAACCCGTGAGCACCCTTCGTCACCTCGCCTGGGAGATCCTCCGCTCGGGCTCGGACCAGCCCCTGCGCGAGGTCGACGCAGCGGCCGCCGCCTGGGAGCTCGATCCCCGCGACCGCGGCCTGCTCCGACGCATCATCGGCACCGAGGTGCGGCGTCGCGCGACGCTGCGCGCGATCGTCCAGCGCTTCACCCACGGCACGCCCAAGGCCCCCCTCGCAGCACACCTGCGCATCGGCCTCGCCCAGCTGCTCTTCATGGACAAGGTGCCGCCCCACGCGGCCCTCTCCGAGACCGTCTCGGCGACGCGCGACACGCTCGGCCTCTCGAAGGGCCGCATCGTGAACGGCGTCCTGCGCGAGGTGCAGCGCCACCTCGAGCCGGGCCGGTCCGGCGACCCGCGCTGCGACGTGCCGGGTCGCGACCTCCACTTCAGGGAGCCTGTGTTCCGTGACCCAGAGGCACATCCCGCGCTCTGGGCCGAGGACGCCCTCAACGTGCCGAGCCACCTCTTCAAGCGCTGGTCGCGGCGCCACGGGGTCGAGGCCGCGCAGGAGCTCGGGCGCTGGTTCCTCGAGGAACCCCCGCTCGCGATCCACGGTGCCCACGAGGAGGACGCCGCGGCGCTGGAGGAGCTCGGTGGGACGCAAGGATCGGGCGGCTGCTGGCGGCTGCCCTCGGACCGGACGCGCGAGCTCCTCGAGCTCGAGGGCTTCGCCGCGGGCAGGCTGCACGTGCAGGGCGAGACGGCGGTGCGTGCCGCTGCGCTCGCCACGACCGGGGCAGGGACCCGGGCCCTCGATCTCTGCGCCGCGCCAGGAAGCAAGGCGCTCCAGCTCGCCGCGGCCGGCGCGAGCGTCGTCGCAGCGGACCGCTCGGCCCACCGCCTCGCGCGCATGCCTGCGGAGCTCGAGCGGCGTGGCCTCACGGGGCGGGTCCATCCTGTCGCGTGCGTGGACGGCGCTGGTCTCGCGCCAGGGGAGACCTTCGACGCCGTGCTGGTCGATGCTCCGTGCTCGAACACGGGCGTCCTTGGGGCGCGGCCCGGCGCGCGGTGGCGACTGGGTCCGGCCAGCCTTCGCGAGCTGGGTGAGATCCAGGCCGGCCTGTTCGAGGCCGCAGCGGCTCGCGTCCAAGCGGGCGGCGCCCTCGTGTGGAGCGTCTGCAGCCTCGAACCCGAGGAGGGGGAGCAGCGGGTCCGTACCTTCCTCGAGACCCACTCCGACTTCGAGGTCGTCGAGAGCTTCACCGCGCTGCCCGGGCCGGAGGGGCCTGCGGATGGCGGCCACGCGACGCTCCTTCGGCGCAGCGACTGAGTCACTGAGAGCCCCTCCGTCTCGCCCCTCCGATCCACGGGGGTAGTGAGCGGGCACCGCGAGCCACGCAGCGCGCGGCAGCGAGGCTAGACTGCGGCGATGCGCTTCCACCCCCGGACCGGAGCGAGCAGCGCCAGCCCCCTCCTGGCCGCGCTCGCCATCGCCGCGGTCGCGATCCTCGGTGCCGGCATGCTCGCCACGGGCGGCGGCTCCAGCGGCCCCACCCCCGAGGCTGCACGGCGCCTCGAGGAGGCTCGCACCAAGCCCGACCCGTTCGACGACTCGGCGCGTTCGGTCCCCAAGCCCGCCTCGACAGGCCCTGGTGGCACGAGCGGACCGCGCAGCTACGACGCCTCGCCGGCGGACCTGCTGGAGAACGCCGACTGGGTGCGCGCCAAGGGGCTCGCGGAGGAGGCAGACGCCCTGCTTGCCGAGGCCGTGGCCGCGGAGGCGGACGGGAACAACGCCCTGTTCCTCGAGCGGGCCGTGGCCGCGCGCACGCGCTTCGAGGATGCGGCCGCCCTCGTCGTCGACTGGGAGCTCGACATCCGCAACGAGTACGGCGACGGGGACGTGAAGGTCCGCCTGGTCGTGCGCGAGATCACGCGCTGGGCCAAGGTGATCCGGAAGTACCGGAAGCTGCGAGCGGGCGCGGGCGAGTGAGCGCCCTGCTCCCCCACCGCCGCGCCCTCGTGACCGGTGCCTCCTCCGGCATCGGGGCGGCCACCGCGCGCAGGCTGGCGGTGGCGGGCTATCGCGTGGCCCTGCTCGCGCGCAGGCAGGAGGCCCTCGAGGAGGTGCGCGCCTCCCTGCACGGCACGGGACACCTGGTCCTGGCCGCTGACCTCACGGACACCTCGCAGGTCGCACGGGCCCTCGAGGGCCTGGCGAGTGCGTGGGGCGGGGGGCTGGAGCTGCTCGTCAACAACGCGGGCATGGGCTACCGGGCCCGGGTCGAGGAGCTCGAGGAGGCCACGCTGCGCCAGGTGTTCGAGACCAACGTGCTGGCTCCGCTGCTGCTGGCTCGGGACGCGCTCCCCCTGCTGCGTCAGGGGGACTCCCCGGTCGTGGTGAACGTGGCGTCGGTGGTTGGCCGCCGCGGCATCCCCGGCCAGTCGGCCTATGCGGCCTCGAAGGCCGCGATGTGCTCGATGGGCGAGGCCCTGCGCATCGAGTGGGCCGAGGAGGACATCGCCGTCTGCACGCTCTGCCCAGCCCTCACCGCCACGGGCTTCTTCGACGCCCAGCCGAACCCCTCGGGGCTCGAGGACCCCGACCTCTCCTCGGCCGATCCCGCGGAGAGCGTCGCCGAGGAGGTCCTCGCCCTGTCGTACGAGCCTCACCCCGAGCGCACCCTGCGCTGGAAGTGGAGGCTGCTCGGGGCCCTGACGCCCTTCGCTCCGCGCCTCGCGGATCGCCTGCTGGTGCGGCGGCTCGGGGGTGGTTGGACGGTCCCCCGGCGCTGAGCCGGATCAGGCCTGGGTCGGGTCCTGTTCGAAGGTGGGTGCGGGCGGGAGCTCACACGCGTCCGAGGTCTCGTCCCGGAGGAGCGCTCCCGGGCCAGCGGCCGGAGCCGCCTCTCCTCCAGGCAGGGGCGCTGCGGGCCCCTCGAGGGGATCGCCGGTGTCGATCGCCCGCTGGACGTTCGCGTCACCCTCGTCGAAGAGGTTGCCCCAGCGGGAGTCGCTGGTCATGTCCGGGCGCAGGTGCTCGTCGAGCCAGGCACGGTTGCCCTGGACGGTGCCGACGATCGGCAGCACCAGGAGATCCGACTGGGCGGCCAGCATCGCAAGGGTGTCGGCGGCGACCAGGCCCGGCATGGCGACGGTCACGACCTCCCCGAAGCGGTTCACGGGAACGAGTCCGTGCTGCATGAGGTAGTCGGCATCGAAGACCTCCAGCAGGGACGCATCCGGATGGAGCTGCTCGGTCGGCACGAACGCCAGCTGGAACACCTCGCTCACCACCCGGCCCAGGTCCCAGTCCGTGATGAAGCTGCCCTGGACGAGCGCCTCGCAGAACGGTTGAACCCCGGTCTCGGAGGCCTCCAAGAGGCCGCGCAGGACCTCGGGATCGACGAGCCCGCGCTCACCGAGGATGCTCGCGAGGCGCGAGAGGTCGAGACGCTGGGTGTGCTTCAAGGGGGGCTCGGGTGGGACCGGAGGGATCATCGACCACCTGACCCGCGCCACCTGAGTGGATCCCGCCGCCCCTGGGACACACCCCGTTGAGGGCCCTTCACGCGCGGTTCATAGCCGCTTGGCCCTGCCGCAGGGTCCCTCGAGGCCGCTCCTCACCCTGCGCGTCTCCCGCAAGTCGAGGTCCGGTCACCTGACCATCCGTCCCACCCTCTTCGCCCTGGCTACTCTCCTGGCCTGCCGCGGCATGTCCGCGCCCGATCCCGATCCCATGCAACTCCACCAGTACGTCGAGGCCCGCGCGAGCGAAGAGGCCCTGATCCCGGCCGCGAGGCGCACGTTGCTCGGTGAACTGGCCGAGGCCGTGCGGTCCTCGCTCGCGGAGGGGGAGGTCCAGCTCACCTTCATCTGCACCCACAACTCGCGCCGTAGCCAGATGGGACAGGTGTGGGCCCGGATCGCAGCGGCCCACCACGGGATCGAGGGTGTCTCGACCTTCTCGAGCGGGACCGAGGCCACGGCCTTCAACCCCCGAGCGGTGGCCGCACTGGAACGCACCGGCCTGCGCGTCGAGGCCGACGGCAGCGCCGACAACCCTCGCTATTCGGTGACATGGAGCGCGGGGATCGAGCCCCTCGTCTGCTGGTCCAAGACCTGGCAGGACGACGCGAATCCGGGTCAGAACTTCATCGCGGTCATGACCTGCTCCGACGCCGAC
>WTJQ01000435.1:8324-11530 GCA_011524785.1 Planctomycetota bacterium
GGGGCCACTCCGCAGAGCTCCCTCCGTCCGCCACGTCCTTGACGGTCGCCCAGCCCCTCGGTCGACGCATGCACTGAGCATGCGCCGCACCGCAAGGGACTAGACGTCGAGGTTCGTGACCTCGAGGGCGTGCTTCTCGATGTAGTCGCGCCGCGCCTCGACCCCGTCACTCATCAGGACGGTGAAGATCTGGTCCGCCTCCAGGGCGTCCTCGATCGACACCTGGTAGAGGTTGCGGGTCTCCGGGTCCATCGTCGACTCCCACAGCTGATCGGCGTTCATCTCACCGAGGCCCTTGTAGCGCTGGATGTCGACCCCGCTCTGGGTCCCCTGCTTGGTCAGGGCCGCGAGGGCCGCGATGTCCCCAGCCTCCTTGGGCTCCTTGCCCCCCTCGAGGACGAAGTCGCCGCCGCCCCGCAGGGTGAGGCCCATCCCCTCGAGCCGCTGCAGGACCTGAGCTGCGTCAGCGACCCGATCGAGCCGCGAGCCCAGCACGTGAGCATTGGCCATCAGGGTGCCCCCCTCGGGGCCCGTGTAGACGACGAGCTCGCCATCGACCATGCCGCGGCGCAGCTCGAGGAAGTCCTCGTACTGCTCGTGGCTCTCGAAGTAGTGGTCGGTCTTGTCCGCGCGAGCCCACCAGGTCGGCAGCTGCGTCCCGTCGTAGCGATCGAGGACGTCGCGCCACTGGATCGGCGCCCACACGGGGATGCAGGCCTCACCCAGTCCATCGAGTTCGGCGAGCGCCGCCACGACGGTCTGGAGCTCGGCGCCCTCGAAGGTGCGGTCGGCGTTGCGATCCACGATGCGCATGGATTGCGTCCCGATCTCGATCAGGTGCGACCGCAGGCTGCTGTCGTTGATGAGGTACGCCGAGCGCTTGCCCTTGGTGACCTTGTACAGCGGCGGCTGCGCGATGTAGAGCCGGCCCTGCTCGACGAGCGGACGCATGTGACGGAAGAAGAACGTCAGCAGCAGCGTGCGGATGTGGGAGCCGTCCACATCGGCGTCCGTCATGATGATCGTCTTGCCGTAGCGGATCTTCTCCGGATCGAGCTCCGAGGAGATCCCGCAGCCCATGGCCTGGACGATCAGCTGGATCTCCTGGTGGCCGAGCATCTTGTCCAGGGCCGCCTTCTCGACGTTCAGGATCTTGCCCTTGATGGGCAGGATCGCCTGGGTGTGACGATCACGGCCCATCTTCGCGGGCCCGCCTGCCGAATCACCCTCGACGATGAACAGCTCGGTCTCCTCGCGGTTCTTCGACTGACAGTCGGCCAGCTTGCCCGGGAGACTGCCGCTGGCGAGGGCGCTCTTGCGGCGCACGAGGTCGCGCGCCTTGCGGGCCGCGTCTCGCGCCTGCTTGGCCTGGATCGCCTTCTGGACGATCGACTTGGCGGTCGCCGGGTTCTCCTCGAGGAAGGTGGCGATCTGCTGACCGATCACGGAGTCGACGATCCCCTGGGCCTCGCGGTTGCCGAGCTTGTCCTTGGTCTGGCCCTCGAACTGGGGCTGGGGAACCTTGAGTGAGAGGACCGCGGTGAGGCCCTCGCGGTAGTCGTCGCCGGAGGGACCGGTGTCCCCGTCCTTGAGCGCCTTCGATTCCTTGGCGTACTTGCCCAGGACCCTCGCCAAGGCGGTCTTCATCCCCGTGAGGTGCGTGCCCCCGCCGTGGGTGTTGATGTTGTTGACGAAGGTCGCGACCGACTCGGCGTACCCGTCGGTCCACTGCATGGCGAGCTCAACCTCGTAGACCTCGCCGGGGTTGTCCGGGCTCTCGGCGCTGCCGGCGAGGAACAGGACCTCCTCGTGCAGGGGGGTCTTGCCCTGGTTCGCGTTCGCAACGAAGGCGCGAATGCCCTCGGGGTACTCGAAGACCTCGTGCGTGCCCTTGGCCTCGTCCGCCAGCTCGAGGCGCAGCCCCCGCGACCCCATGAGGTAGGCCGTCTCACGCAGGCGCTTCTGGACGATGTCGTACTGGTGGTCGACGGTTGTGAAGATGGACGCGTCGGGCTTCCACTGGACCGTGGTCCCGTTGCGGTCGGTGTCCCCCAGGACCTCGAGGTCCTTGGACTTGATCCCGCGCGCGAACTCCATCGCGTGGACCTTGCCGTGCTTGTGAACGGTCACCTTGAGCCAGTCGGAGAGCGCGTTCACACAGCTGACCCCAACGCCGTGCAGGCCGCCGGAGACCTTGTACGCACCATCGCCGAACTTGCCGCCCGCGTGCAGCTTGGTGAGGACGAGCTCGACCGCCGGGATCTTCTCCTTGGGGTGGATGTCGACGGGGATGCCGCGACCGTCGTCCTCCACCGTCACCGACCCGTCGGCTTGTAGCGTCACGAGGCATCGAGAGGCGTGGCCTGCGAGCGCCTCGTCCACCGCGTTGTCGACGACCTCCCAGATGAGGTGGTGGACGCCACGAACATCGGTGTCGCCGATGTACATCGCCGGACGGTGACGGACGGCCTCGAGGCCCTCCAGGACCGAGATCTGATCGGCTTCGTACTGGGCCGAGGGCTGCTGGTCGGACATGGCTATCTCTTGAGCTTGATCGTGACGCGCTGGATGCGGTCGGTTCCGAGGCGTCGGTTGGCTTGCTGCCGGTATCCCTCAGCGGTGAAGGACTCCAGCTCTTGTTTGTGGGCAGCGGACTCGACCTCGACCACGAGCTCACCGCGGCGATAGAGGACGCTCCGTGCGCGCTTGCACAGGACGGGGCCGAGGGTCTCTCGCCAGGCCTGATGCACGTCCCAGTCGCGTAGCTTTGCTCCCAGACCCGACTCCGAGAGGAACACCTTCAGGGCGTCCCCCATCGCGATCGGGTCCCGCTGGCGTGCGGTGAGGCGGCGGTCGGACAACGAGGGCGCCGACTCAGGCGTCGATGGTGATGGGCATCACGACGTAGACGTAGTTCTCGCCGAGCGTGAACTTGCCCGGGCTCGAGCGCTGCTGGAACTCGAGGGCGACCACCTCGGACTGGCACTGCTTGAGGCCGTCCATGACGTAGTCGGGGTTGAAGGCGATCTCGGTGCCCTCACCCGAGTACTCGACGTCGAGCTTCGCGGCCGCGCTGCCGCGACCCGCGCTCTGACCGCTGAGGCCGAGCTGGCCCTTGTCGACCTTGAAGCGCACGGCACGGGCGTCGTCACCGGTCACGTTGGCGACCAGGCGAAGCTTCTGGGCCAGGGCGTCCCGATCGGCCT
>WTJQ01000202.1 GCA_011524785.1 Planctomycetota bacterium
CGCGCGACCTGGGGGGAGACCAGGGTCTGGCCGAGGGCCGCCAGGGGCTCCTCGAACAGGGGGAGCTCCTCGTCGGTCGTCGTGACCACGGCGTCGCTCACGAGGCCGCCCAGGGCCGTGCTGAGCAGCTTGCCGGCTCGGCGTCGCTCGGCTGCCGGGTGTCCGCCCCCAACCGCCTCGGGGCCTCCCTGCCGGCCGTAGAGCCGATCGTGCAGCGCGGGGAACGCGACCGGGTCGGTCAGGACGGACACGATCCAGAGGTGATCGACCGGACCCGTCTCGCCGGGACGGATCGGTGCGTCGGTGATCCGCGGCACCTTGGAGCCCGTCGCCTCGCGGGCTGCCTGCATGGCCTTCTCCAGCTGCTCCAGCTCGGCCCCGGCCAGGCCGTGGACCGTCACCTTGCGGCCGAGGCCCACGGCCTCGAGCAGGAGGGGCGCCAACTCCGCGACGCCCGCGCCCACGTAGAGGCTTCGGCCCCGGGGCGCGAGCAGCTCGGCCAGGTCACTCGCGAAGCGCAGGCCCGCGTCGCGCACGGCGTCCAGGCGCTCCTCGGAGAAGAAACCTTGCGCGTCGCCGTCGCAGTACACCGGCTCCAGGGCCGTCCAGTCGATGGCGGCCTCGGCGGCACCGAGGGCCTCGGCGAAGCGCTGGGGATCGAGCGTCGTCATGGGGTCTCCAGGGAGGTGCGGACCTCGGCCAGTGCGGCGGGCTCACCGAAGAGCAGCAGGCGGTCCCCCTCCTCGATGCGCGTCGCTCCACGCGGGACGAGGGTCGCGCTCCTGCGCCGGATGGCGGCGATGAGGCAGCCGTCGGGGAGGCGCAGGTCGCGCAGCTGCAGGCCGGCCCAGGAGGCGGCCAGCTCCTCGGGTCCGACGCGCAGCGAGAGGTAGCGGTCGTCCCGCAGGAACACCTCGCGCAGCTGCATCTCGTTCTCCGCCGCGCGCCACATGGCCTCGAAGTCGTCCTGGTCGATCCGGCTCGCCAGCTGCGCGAGCATGCGCAGGTGACGCGCCGGGTCGGAGCGCGGCGAGACCAGGAAGAAGGCCGCGTGCACCTGCTCCGTGAGCTCCTCGCGCCCGAACACGTCGCCTGCGACGAACTGGAAGTCGCTGCGGACGCGGACCAGCACGAGCAGGGGCTGGTCGAGGTCGTCGAGGTGCATGTGGGGGAGGGCGATCCCCTTCGCCACGGGCGTCGCGCCGGTCTTGGTGCCCTCCGTGAACCCGTGCTCGAAGGTCGTGGCGTCGCGTCCGGTCTTGCCCGCCAGCAGCATCGAGACCTGCTGGATCAGCCGGTCGAACTCGCGCACCTCCTGGAGGTCCAGCACGAGGGACTCCAGGACCACCTCCTCGAACGGGTCCTCGCGGCGCAGGCCCTTCTCCTTCAGGATACCGCGCAGCTCGGTGTCGAGGGCCTCGTGGCGCGCCTCGCCCAGCCGCGCGAAGACGTGGTAGATCGCGCCGCGTCGCTCCACGCGCCGCGCTCCGTAGCTGCGGTACCACGCGATCCCGGCCGTGATCAGGCCCAGGCTGAAGAGCGTCGGCAGCCAGCCCATCTGGAAGATGAGCAGGAACGGCGCGACCATCCCCAGGAGCGGGACCCACGGGTAGAGGGGTGACCGGTAGCCCGGGTCGTAGCTGTCGAGGCCGCTCTCCCGCATGACCACCACGGCCAGGCAGAGGAGCGCGAACATCAGCAGCTGGAAGGCGCTGGCGAGCTTGGCGATCTTGAGCGGGTCGAGCAGCAGCACCACCGCCACGATCACGGCCACCGTGAGGGCGATCGAGCGCAGCGGCGTGCCGCGCGCGTCCAGCTTGCAGAGTGCCGGCGGGACCAGCTCGTCGCGCCCCATCGCGAGGGGGTAGCGCGAGGCGGCCAGGATGCCTGCGTTGGCCACGGAGAAGAACGCGAGCATCGCGCCGATGCTGACCACCAGGCGACCCGTCCGGCCCCCGACCACCTCGGCCGCGCTGGCCATGGGGGTCATGTCCGCGCCCAGCGCGTCCATGGGCAGCACGCCCACCATGACGACGGTCGCGAGCACGTACACCAGCAGCGCCGTCGCGAGCGAGAGGAACACCCCGCGCGGCAGGTTGCGCTCGGGGTCCGCGACCTCCTCGGCCACGCTGGCCACCTTGGTGACGCCGACGTAGCTGATGTACACGAGGCCCGCGGTGGCGAGGATCGCGTCGGAGCCCTTCCCGAAGAAGCCGTCGAAGCGGGCGAGCTCGATCTGTGGCACGCCGCCGGCCAGGAAGACCGCCAGCACCGCGAGGAGCCCGATCACCAGCAGCTGCTGGAAGCGCCCCGTCTTGGCCGAGCCCAGGGCGTTCAGGACGCCGAACGCGACCGCGAAGCCCGCGGCGAGGAGCTTCATCACCCAAGGGGCGGGCTCGAAGAAGAGCGCCACATAGGCACCGAGCCCCACGAGGGCGAAGCTCGTCTTGAGCGTCAGGGCCAGCCAGGTGCCGAAGCCCCCGACCGTGCCGAGCATCGGGCCCAGGCTGCGCTCCAGGAAGTAGTACGACCCGCCGGCCTTGGGCATGGCCGTCGCGAGCTCCACGGTGCAGAGCATCGCAGGGACCAGCGGGATCGCCGCGAGCAGGTAGCTCAGGACGACCGCCGGCCCGGCCTGGCTGGCAGCCAGGCCCGGCAGGAGGAAGAGTCCCGCGCTCAGCGTCGCCCCGGTCGCCAGGGCGTAGACGTCGAAGAGCCCGAGCTTCTTCTCGAGTCCGCCGGAGGGAGAGCCTGCCATCGCTGGTGCCACCGCCCGAGGGGGCGGCGGCGAGGACCGGGTCGCAGGCCCCGCGCTCAGCGGCCCTCGTCGGCCGCCGGCTCGAGCCCCTTGCCCTGCCGCAGCAGATGATACGAACCCGCCTCCATGGGACCGAACTCCTCCAGGTCCCCATTGGGCCAGCGGACGGTCACGCCCGTCACCGGGCCGGCGTCCCCGAGCCCGAACTGGGCCCGCGGGTCGTTGCTGGCGAGGTACGAGTAGGCAGGCTCGGCCAGGCGCCAGCGGACGGTCTCGCCCTGCTGGACGCCGACCATGGCACCCGGGATCTCCTTCCCGCGCTTGTCGTGGAGGGTGAAGCCGATCCACGCGCCGCTGGCCTCGTTGCGCAGCAGCTTCACGCGGGCGTCCAGGTCGGAGTAGACGACGTCGACGTCCCCGTCGTTGTCGAGGTCCCCGAAGGCCGCGCCACGGCTCGTCCCGAGCTCCTGGTCGACCACGCCCCCGCCCGGCACCTCGGCGAAGCGCGTGCGCCCCGCGCCGCGGAACAGGTGGTTGGGCTCGGCGTAGGGGTCCTCGGCGAAGGTCTCCCCCTGCTTCCAGGCCTGGACCGCGCCGTTGGCGACGTAGAGGTCGAGGGCGCCGTCGAGGTCGAAGTCGTGGAAGCCCATGCCGAAGCCCGTGAACTTCAGGCTCGTGGAGGTCATCCCGGTCGCGTTCGACTTGTCCGCGAAGCGCCCGCGACGGTTCATGTAGAAGGTGTTCGTCTCGCGTCGCAGGTGGGTCATGAACAGGTCGAGGTCCCCGTCCTGATCGATGTCCACCCACTGCACGCCCATGCCGGCCTCGGGCGTGCCGTTGCCGTTCACGGCGCAGCCCAGCTGCAGGCCGATGTCCTCGAACTTGCCGCCGCCGACGTTGTGCCAGAGGTTGTTGGGGGTGGCGTCGTTCGCGACGTAGACGTCGACCTTGCCGTCCTGGTCGTAGTCCCCCGGCGCGACCCCGAGGCCGTTCCCGAAGTTGATGTTGACGCCGCTCCGCTGGGTGCCGTCCAGGTGGGCGCTGCGGCCCATCGTGTACAGCGCGTCCGGGCTGGGCGCGTTGTAGTTGTTCGGGCTGCAGTAGTCGCGCTCGGAGAAGTAGTTGAAGCAGGGCGTCTCCGTGGTGGCGCTCCAGAGGAGGTTGTTCACCACGAACAGGTCCAGATCGCGGTCCCCGTCCACGTCGGTGAACGCCGCGCTGGTCGACCAGCGCACGTCCCCGGAGGCGCCCCCGGGCGTGACGTCCTTGAAGCGCACCACGCCGTTCGCGTCCGGGCCCTCGTTGCGGTAGAGCACGTTGACGCCGACGTTGGTGACGTAGAGGTCCACGTCCCCGTCCCGGTCGTAGTCCCCGCAGGCGGCGCCCATGCCGTAGCCGGTGTCGCCGACGCCGGCCTCCTCGGTCACGTCGGCGAAGCGCAGCTGGCCGTCGACCACCCCGAGGTTGCGGAAGAGCTTGTTGCCCGGGTTGCCCTCGGGGGTCGACTCGTCGGGACCCGCCGGCAGCTTGCCCGACTGGACCAGGTAGACGTCGAGGAGCCCGTCCCCGTCGTAGTCGAGCAGGGCGACGCCGCCGCCCATGATCTCCGGGAACCAGAACTCGCCCTCGCGCCCGGTCACGTGCGCGAAGTCGAGGCCGGCCTGGGCCCCGACCTCGGTGAACCAGGGGGCGGGCGCGTCCTGGGGAGCCAGGGCCAGCGTGAGGAGGAGGGGCTGGATCATTGGTTCTGTGCCTGCTGGATGGCCTGGTCGAGCTGCTGGCGGAAGCCCGCAAGCTGGGGGTCGTTGCCGGAGACCTTGACCGCGCGATCCGCGGCCACGCGGGCCGCGTCGTAGTCCTGGACCGTGAACTGCGCGCGCGCGAGGAAGACCCAGGCGAGCGGGTTCTCCGGCGAGCGGCGCGTGTGGGCCGCGGCGAACTTCACCATCTCGCGGGTGTTGCCCTGCTGTGCGTAGAGCTGCGCGAGCATCTCCAGCATCTGGGGCTCGCGGCAGCCGAGGAGGTGGGCGCGCTGCATGGCCGCCATGGCCGACTGCACCGTCTGCTGCGCGGCCTGGGGATCACTCGGATCCATGCCGACGTACTCGACCAGCCCGCGGTAGTACCAGGCGCGCCCGATGTGGGGGGCGAGCTGGACGGCCTTCTCGGTGGCGGCACGGGCCTCGCCGAGGAGCTCGCCGCGGCGCGCGGCGTTGGCCGGGTTGTTCTGGAGGTTCAGCAGGACGACGGCGCGATCGACCCGCGTCATGTACTCGTCCGGGGCGAGCTCGACGCTGGCATCGAGGACGGCCAGGGCCTGGTCGAAGGCGCCTGCCTGCTGGTGGGCGCGGGCGATCAGGTTGAGCACCATGAAGTCGCCCGGTCGCTCGGCCTTCACGGCCTCCAGCGCCTGGAGAGCGCCCGTCACGTCGCCCGCCGCGAGCTGGTTCTCGATGTTCATCATCCGCTGGCCGTAGCCGGCCTTCCACTGGGCCAGCAGCGGCGCGTGCGGATCCGGCGGGAAGACGGGGAAGGCGTTGAGGCCCAGCTGCAGCTGGAACTCGGCCTCGGTGTCCTGGCCCAGCTCCGCGAGCACCGTGCCCAGCATGTAGCGCGCGTGCGTGTAGCCGGGGTTCAGCTCGAGCGCCTCCTGGAGCAGGCCCAGCGCGTCGTTCCAGCGCTCCTGCTCGATGCGGACCTGCGCGAGGCCGACGCGCGACTCGGCGAAGCGGATGTCACCCCCCAGCTCCGCCTCGGAGGCGATGGCTCGCTCCCAGGCTGCGCCCGCCTCGTCCACGAGCCCCATGACCAGCGCGGTGTCCCCGTGCCGTGCCTGGACCACGGCCGTGTTCGTCAGGCGCTCGGAGGCCGTCCGGAAGGTCGCGAGCGCGCGGTCCAGCTCGCCGGCCGCGTGGAGGCACACGCCCTGCCGGTACAGCCACTCGGGCTTCTCGGGCAGCAGGGCGAAGGCCTGCGCGTAGCAGGGCTCGGCGAGGCTCCACATGGTGTTGGCCTCGTAGGCGATCCCCAGCTGGCTCCAGGCCTGCCCGCGCAGGGTCACGGCCTCCTCGCTCGCATCGGCGTTCGCGCTCTCCAGGGCCTCGATGGCGCGGCCGATCGTGGCCACCACCTCGGCGTCCATGCGGGACGGGTCCTCGAGGCGGATGGGGGGCGTGGGCTCGTCCTGAGGGGAGGCGGCGGGCCCCAGCAGGAGGGGCAGGAGGGCGTGGCTGGCGAGGGTCATGACGGGGCTCGGTCCGAGTCTATCCGTCGGCCAGGGAGGCCCCTTCGCGCAAGCCCCTCGGGCCGCGATTCCTCACGCCCTCAGGCGCGTGCACGCGCCAGCAGCAGCTCGGCCGCGCGCAGGACGGCCTCCGGCGCTGCGAGGTGAGCGCGGGCGCCGCACTCCAGGGACTCCACCTGGGTGCCGGGGGGGAGCAGCTCGCGGACCTCTGTCGGCACGGGCGCTCCGCTCACGACGATGGCCGGGACCTCGGGGGCGGAGCGGCTCGGCTCCTCCACGGCCTGACCCTCGAGCGCCGCCGCGTGCAGCACTCCGGGTCGGCGTCCGAGCGTCGCGATGAGGCGCGCCTCGTGTGCCGTCACGTGAGGCTCGAGATCGCTCGGGAACGCCGCGTGCGGCTGCAGCCAGCGCAGCCAGCCGAGGCGCGCGAGTCCCCGCCGCGCGCGACTGGCGGGTGGGACCCCGGGAGCCCCCGGGTCGAGCAGGAGCAGCCCGACGACCTCGTGCGGGTAGCGGCGCGCGAACTGGAGCGCGCGGTGATGTGCGTCCCCATCGGCCACCAGGATCACCGGCCGGTCGGGCGCCACCGCGCCGAGGAGCCGGTGCAGCCGGACCGAGGCATCGTCGGGGCCGGCGGGAGTCGGATCGCGCGGGCTCCAGCCGAGGCCCGGCCGGTCGTAGGTCAGGACCGGGGCGAGGGCGCCGAGGCGCTCGGCGGTCCTCCCGAAGTGCGTGCTCCACTCCCCCGATCGGGCGTCGAGGACGAGCGCCGGCCCGTCGCGCTCCCAGTCCCCGCGCAGGCCGTAGTGCATGGGGTTGCCGCCGAGCTCGGCGCGACGGTTCGGCGGCGGGTAGCGCCGCTGCTCGCGCCGGCCCAGGGCCCGGTCCAGGGACCAGGCCGCACCTCCGAGGAGGGGGGCGAGCAGCAGGGGGGAGACCATGGCGGGACAGCGAAGGTAGCGCCTGGCGGTGGACTTGCACGCCGGGCCGTCGGGATCGTCGCAGGTCCCGTGCATCGGACCGAGGAGAACCCGGTTCCCGGCCCTGAGCCTGGATCCAGGGGGGCTAGACTCGGTCCCCCAGGAGGGTCTCACCGTGCAACTTGGATTCGTCATCGACCACTCGCGCTGCATCGGCTGTCACGCGTGCACGGTCGCCTGCAAGTCGGAGAACGACGTGCCCCTGGGCAGCTTCCGCACCTGGGTGAAGTACACCGAGGCTGGCGAGTTCCCCGAGGTGCGCCGCGGCTTCTCGGTCCTGCGGTGCAACCAGTGCAGCGAGGCCCCCTGCGTCGAGATCTGCCCCACGAGCGCGCTCCAGAAGCGGGACGACGGGATCGTCGACCTGAACCCCGATCGCTGCATCGGCTGCAAGTCGTGCATGCAGGGGTGCCCCTACGACGCGCTCTACATCAACCCCCACTCGGGCCTCGCCGAGAAGTGCCACTTCTGCGCGCACCGCACCGAGGTCGGCCTGGCACCGGCGTGCGCCGTGGTGTGCCCGACCGAGGCCATCGTGCCGGGCGACTTCGACGACCCCGAGAGCGTGGTCTCGCGGATGCGCCGCGAGCACGACCTGGTGGCGCGCAAGACCGAGGCGGGGACGGGACCGAACGTCTTCTACCGCGAGGTCACGCCGGCCGGGATCGACCCGGGCCAGACCAACATCTCCAAGGGCTTCATCTGGTCCGAGAACCCTACCGGGGAGCGCTTCGACGCCGAGGCGTTCCGCGCGGCCGACGAGGAGGCCAAGGCGCGCACGGTGTACGACGTCCCGCGCAAGCTGCTGTGGGGCGCGAAGATCACGGGCTACCTGTGGACCAAGTCGATCGCAGGGGGAGCCCTGCCAGCCGCGCTCCTCGCAGCTCTGCTCGCCGAGCAGACCGACCTGGTGCAGAGCGCCGGCTGGGGACCCGTCGTGATCTCCCTCGTGTTCCTGGCGCTCACGGGCGGCCTGCTCGTGGCGGACCTCAAGCGCCCCGAGCGCTTCTGGTACCTGCTGCGCTACCCGAACTGGTCCTCGTGGCTCGTCCGCGGGACGTACTGCATCATGGCCTTCGGTCTCGTCGCGAGCCTCGCGGCGCTGGCACTGCTGACGGGAGCGACCGAGGGCGTGGGGACCGCGCTGCTCGCCGGCTCCGCGATCACGGGCGCGGCGACGGCGGGCTACACGGGCTACTTGTTCGGCCAGGCCAAGGGCCGGGTCCTGTGGATGCGCCGAGGGATGGCGCTGCACCTCGTCATCCAGGCGCTGGTGGCGGGCTCGGCTGCGCTGCTCGTGCTCGGCTTCTTGGGCCTCGGCACGGCGGACGACCTCTCCGCGGGGCTCGTCCACTTGCTGCAGGTCGCACTCGGCCTGCACCTCGCGTTCACCCTGGTCGAGGGGCGGCTCAGCCCTCCGGGCCGCGAGGAGGAGTACCACCGCGCGTCGCGCCTGATCACCCACGGCCCCTACAAGGTCGCCCACTGGGGAGTCGGCGTGGTGGCGGGCATCCTCCTGCCCCTCGCCCTGCTGATGACGCCAGAACTCGCCCCGCTCGCGGGCCTGCTCGTCCTCGTCGGCCTGTGGGCCGAGGAGGACCTCCTCGTCCGCGCCGGCCAGGCCCTGCCGATCTCCTGAACCCCTGCACGAGCCCGCACCGTCATGACCGACCTCGAGGACAAGGCCGCGCCGAACCCGCAGGACTCCTACAACCGCGAGAGCCCCTGGGAGCTCGCGGTCGGCCCCTCGCCCGAGCACTGGGACGACTGGGTGGAGCTGGATCCCCGGGCCTGGCCCCAGCGGAAGGAGAAGCACTACGCGATCGTCCCGACGATCTGCTTCAACTGCGAGTCCGCCTGTGGCCTGGTGGCCTTCGTCGACAAGGAGGACGGCGAGGTCAAGAAGTTCGAGGGCAACCCCGTGCACCCCGGGTCCCGCGGCCGGACCTGCGCCAAGGGTCCCGCGACCATCAACCAGGTCCAGGACACCGAGCGCCTGACCCGGCCCCTGAAGCGGGTGGGCAAGCGCGGTGAGGGACGCTTCGAGGAGGCCACCTGGGAGGAGGCCCTCGAGGACATCGGCGGGCGGATCCGGAAGGCCCTGCAGGAGGACCGCCACGAGGAGGTCATGTACCACGTCGGGCGTCCGGGCGAGGACCACTTCATCTTCCGCGTCCTCGAGGCGTGGGGGATCGACGGCCACAACAGCCACACCAACGTGTGCAGCGCCTCGGCCCGCCTCGGCTACACGCTCTGGTTCGGGGCCGACCGTCCGTCCCCGAGCTACGACGGCACGGAGTTCATCCTGCTGCTGTCGGCCCACCTGGAGACCGGCCACTACTTCAACCCGCACGCGCAGCGGATCATCGGCGCCAAGGAGTCCGGCGCGAAGATCGCCGTGGTCGACACGCGGCTCTCGAACACCTCGACCCACGCGGATCGCTGGATCTCGCCCTGGCCCGGGACCGAGGCGGCCATGCTCCTCGGCGTGGCGCGCGAGCTGCTCCACCGTGACGCCGTCGACCACGAGTTCATGCGCACCTGGCTGAACTGGAGCGCCTGGCTCGAGGCCACCGACGCGGGTGGGGCCGGGACCTTCGAGCGCTTCCTGGAGAAGCTCAAGGAGGAGTACGACCAGTACACGCCGGCCTACGTGGCCAACGAGTGCCGCATCCCTGAGGACACGGTCACCTACCTCGCCGACCAGATCGCGGCGGCTGGCTCGCGCTTCGCGAGCCACCTGTGGCGCAACACGGCGGCCGGCAACGAGGGCGGCTGGATGGTGGCCCGCGCGCTGCTGCTCCTCCACGCGCTGTCCGGCTCGGTGGGGACCCCGGGCGGCCTGAACCCGAACAGCTGGGACAAGGTGGCCCCCAAGCCGAGCGAGAACCCCGGCCCGCACAGCCGCTGGAGCGAGGTGCTCTTCCCGAAGGAGTACCCGCTCGCGCACTACGAGATGAGCTTCCTGCTGCCGCACCTGCTGCGGCACCAGGACGCCAAGGTCGACGTCTACTTCACGCGCGTCTACAACCCCGTCTGGACCAACCCCGACGGCTGCTCCTGGATCGACATGTTCGAGGAGGAGGACCGCATCGGGTGCCACGTCGCGCTGACGCCGACCTGGAACGAGAGCGCCCAGTGGGCGGACTGGGTCCTGCCCATGGGGCTCGGCCCGGAGCGGCACGACCTGATGAGCCAGGAGACCCACGCGGGGACCTGGATCGGGTTCCGCCAACCGGTGGGTCGTGAGTACGCGCGGCGCATGGGCCAGGATCCGCAGTCCACGCTCGGCACGAACCCCGGCGAGGTCTGGGAGGAGGCCGAGTTCTGGATCGCCCTCACCTGGAGGATCGATCCGGACGGCTCGCTCGGGATCCGCAAGTGGTACGAGTCCAAGCAGCGGCCCGGTGAGCCGGTCTCGATGGACGAGTACTGGGGCGACATCTTCGAGAACTCCGTGCCGGGTCTGCCGGACGCGGCCAAGTCCGAGGGCCTCGAGCCGCTCGAGTACATGCGCCAGAAGGGCGCCTTCGCCGTGCCCTACAAGGGACAGCGGCGCTACGACAGCCCGGGCGAGAAGCTCACGCTGGAGGACGGCCGCAAGGTGGCTGGCTTCGACACGCGCTCGGGCCTGCTCGAGTTCTTCGCGGACTTCATGGGGGACTGGGGCTTCGGGGACCAGGCGATCCCCGGGTACATCCAGAGCCAGGTCCACCACAGCAAGCTCGACTTCGACGCGGGCGAGCGGGCCCTGCTCCCGACCTTCCGCCTGCCGACCCTGATCCACACGCGCTCCGCCAACGCGAAGTGGCTGCAGGAGATCAGCCACACCAACCCGCTCTGGGTGAACCCCAAGGACGCCGCGGCGCTCGGCCTCGAGCAGGGCGGACTGGCGCGCGTGAGCACCGAGATCGGCTACTTCGTGGTGCGCGTCTGGGTCACCGAGGGCATCCACCCCGGGGTCGTCGCCTGCTCGCACCACGTGGGGCGCTGGCGCCTGCACCGCGAGGTGGGTGGGCAGAAGATGGCCTCCGCCCTCGTCGAGCACACCCGTGACGGGAGTCGCCACCTCTTCCGCCAGGCCCAGACGCCGACGGCCTTCGAGGACGCGGACAAGGACATGGGCCAGGTGCACTGGAACGAGGTCGGGGTGAACCAGAACCTCACCTTCCCCGTGCAGCCCGACCCGGCGAGCGGCATGCACTGCTGGCACCAGAAGGTCACCGTCGGCCCCGCCCAGGAGGGCGATCGCTACGGGGATGTCTGCGTGGACACGGACAAGAGCCGCGAGGTCTTCGAGCGCTGGCTCGAGAAGACGCGTCCGGCGAGCGGCGACCTGCGCCGCCCGATGCACCTCAAGCGGCCCAACCGCCCGGTGGACTCCGCCTACCGGCTCTGAGCCGGGCCGGGGTCGCCGCCGAAGGGCGGCAGCGCCCTGTCGGGTGCCAGGAAGTCGAGCGGGTGCGCGGCCGCGTCCCCAAGGGCCAGTGCTGCCAGCGCGCTGCCCAGGCCCGGTGTGAGCT
>WTJQ01000434.1 GCA_011524785.1 Planctomycetota bacterium
GACGAACAGGAACACGGCGGACGGGAGCAGGAACCGATCGAGGTGCATCGTGTGGCGCCACACCGGCAGGCCGCTCGTCAGCAGCACGACGACCACGATCCGCACCCCCCGATCCCGGAGCCGCAGGCAGGCGAGGAGCGCTGCCAGCACGACCCAGGCGAGCACGCGAGGGGACGGCACCAAGAAGGTGGTCCAGTCGAACCATCGCAGCTGGACCGGGGTCACCCCCATGCCCAGGTTGCCGGAGAGGAAGGACGCCAGGGCCGCCCGGTGGGACGCGGCGGTCTCCGCCCCCGCCGGCCAGGGGAGGAGGAACCACCAGGCGCAGGCGAGCGCGGTCGGGAGGCCGAGGCGGAGGACCGAGGCCATGAAGCCGCGCCCCTCACCCCTGCGCACCCGAACGACGCCCTCGCCGACCAGGTCGACGAAGAGCCCGCCGCCCAGCAGGAGGCCGTAGTTCCACTTGGTGAACAGGCACGCCGCGAGGAGCAGTCCCGTCAGCCCCTCGATCCAGGGTCGGTGTGCGCGCGCCCGGGTGATCCAGCCGGCCACGGCGAGGGTGGCCAGTGCGGTGAAGGGGACCTCGAGGAAGAGCGTGCCGCCGAAGGCGAGCGCGAGGGGGCACAGGATCCAGAGAGCGAACGCCAGCAGCGGCGCGCCTCCCACCCCGGGTGGCAGCTCGTCGTCGGGCTCGCGGCTGCAGAGGGCGCGAGCCAGCAGGAACATCCCCAGCGCGCCCAGGGCCCAGAACCAGCGCTGGGTGCGGCGCATCACCAGCTCGGTGGGCGCGAGCACGGCGCCGACCACGGCGTGGACCGCCGGGACGAAGGGCGGATAGCGCTCGCACGTCAGGGCCACGCGGACCGCGCCCGGCACGTCCCCCGCCGCGAGCTCCTCGGCCATCCCAGCCGCCGGCACCGCGAGGTGCATGGCCTCGTCCCAGCCCATGCTGCGCTCCATCGAGACCCCGTTCGCACCGAGGACCCCAAGGACGAGCGCCAAGAGGGCCGCGACGCGCGGGCTCCACGACCAGCCCCGAGGGCGCTCCCCGGAGCGCGGACGAAGGTCCGCCTGCGTCGTCTTGCCCGTGCCCATGCACCCCGAGTCTAGCGGCGCGGCACGCACCAACCGGAAGGGTGCTGACCAGACCACCGCGGGCCGGCTCTTGGAGCGCCGTGTCTCACGACGAGTCGATCGAGCCTGTGCAGGCTCCACGACCTGGGATCACGCGCTCCCACCCACGCCGCGTGGACCTGGCGAGGAGAAGCTTCTTACGGAGACCCCTGTCCCGTGGCATCCCTCTTCCGACCCCTTCGCCCGGAGCTGGCCCTCGTCGCTGCTCTCGCCAGCCCGGCAGCGGCGCAGCTGACGGGTCCGGGCGCGGTGACGCAGCCGGCGCCCTTCCTCGAGGACTTCGAGCTGCGGCGCGCGCCGGCGGCCGTCACCACGGGCCCCGCTCTGCCCTCCTCTGGCGGCGCAGCCGTGGTCGTGCAAGTGGAGACGCGCCGCGTGACTCGCCTGCTCCCGCCGGCCCTCTTCGGCAACAACCTCGCGCTGTGGACGGGCGACAACGACACGCTCAGCGGGACCCTGGAGGACCGACTGCAGCCCCTGCGGCCCGGCCTCCTGCGCTTCCCCGGCGGCAACGCCTCCAACACCTACCACTGGGACGGGAGCTACCCGCCCTACGCCGTCTCCCAGGGCTGGGACAACCAGAGCAATCCCTGGGCGGTCAACACCTTCGAGTTCCTCAGCCTCTGTGAGCGCCTGGGGGCCGAGGCCCTGCTGACGGTCAACCACGGCTATCACGAGTACGACACGACGGCGACCGACGGGCAGCTCGGCAACGCGGTCGCGCTGGCCGCCGACTGGGTCGAGTACTGCAACGCGCCCGTCGACGGCTCGAACCCGCGCGGCGGGATCGACTGGGCCGCGCAGCGAGCCGCGGACGGCCACCCCGAGCCCTTCGGCGTGAAGTACTGGGAGATCGGCAACGAGGTCCACGGGTTCTGGACCGTGGGCAACGAGGTGGCGGACGGCGCCGTCTACGGGGCGCAGTACAACGCCTTCCACGACGCGATGAAGGCCGTGGATCCCAGCATCCACATCGGCATCGACGGCTACGTGGGTGATCCGGCCAAGGTCGCCTGGACCGCGGAGGTCTTCTCCCATCCGGGCACCGGGCGGCGCATCGACTTCATCGACACCCACGACTACTTCCACTGGGTCGGACACGACCTGCAGAACGACCTCGCCGAGGAGGACCTGTTCGACCTGGTCGATCAGATCGCCCAGAACAAGGCTGACCTCGATGCCCTCGTCGAGGGCTGCACGCGCCGCCGCCCGGGCGAGATCAAGTACTACATGGGCGAGTTCAACATCACGCACCCGGTGAGCTACCACGCCACCCAGCTGGCGACCGCGCTGGTCGTGGCGGAGATGCTGGGCGCGATGATCGACACGGGCTACGACGCCGCCTCGCTCTGGCTCGGGTTCCACGCTTGGAGCGGCACTGGGGACACGGGGTTCCTGGCGCGCAACAACCCCGCCGTTCCCGACCACACGCCGTACGCCAACTACTTCGTGTACTGGCTCTTCGCGCGCACCTTCGGGGACCGTGCGCTCGCAGCCACCAGTTCCGATCCGGAGGTCGTGGTCCACGCGAGCCGCTTCGCTTCGGGCGAACTGGGCCTGATGCTCGTCAACGAGACCAGCACCCCCCGGACGGCGACCCTCCAGCTCGCTGGGTTCTCCCCCAGCGGGCCCGTCAACGGCTGGGTCCTGGGCGGCGCGGGCCTCGAGGCCACGGCGGTCACCCTGAACGGCGTCGGCAGCGGCCTCCCCTATGGAGGACCGCTGCCGGACACGGTCCCCGCTCTGGTCGGGACGGCGGATCCGCTGGGCGTCCTCTCGGTGCGCCTTGAGCCGCACTCCCTGACGTCGCTGCTGGTCTACTGAGGCGAGGGCGAACCGGCCAGCGCCCCGAGGCCGACGCCGGCAGCCGGGCGCGTCGCCGCGTCGAAGACGCGACGCACGTTGCCCAGGAAGACGGCCTCGACCTCCGCGGAGGAGAACCCGCGATCGAGCATGCCCGCGGCAAGGCGCGGATAGCAGCTCGCGTCCTCGAGGCCCTGGGGCGTGCGCTCGATGCCGTCGTAGTCGGAGCCGATGCCCACGGACTCGATGCCCGCGACCTCGACCGCATGGCAGAGGTGATCGAGGACGCGCTCCATGGGCAGCGGCGTCGCGTGCTGCTGCATCCACTCGGCCTGGCGCAGGAAGAGAGCGGTCCCGTTCTCGCCCTCGAGGGCGCGGTACTCCGCGGACTCGCGCAGCGCGACCTCCTCGGCACGCGCGTCCGCATCGAGGAACGGCGTGCAGAAGACCATGCCGACGACGCCTCCGTGCCGGCCCAGCGTACGCAGCTGGTCGTCCGAGAGATTGCGCGGGTGACCGTGCAGCGCGAGACAGCCCGAGTGGCTCGCGAGGACGGGCGCGGTGCTCACCTCCAGCGCGTCGTGGAAGCTGCGCACGCCGGCGTGCGAGAGGTCCACGACCATCCCGAGCTCGTTCATGCGGCGCACGACGTCCCGTCCGAACGCCGACAGGCCCTCGGGGATGCCCGGGCCCGCACCGTCCTGGCACGAGCGGATCCAGTCGAGGTGGTTGTTCCAGACGAGCGTCATGACGCGGACGCCCGCCTCGAAGAAGCGCTCGAGGGTCTCGAGGCTGCCCTCGATGGAGTGCCCGCCCTCGATGCCGAAGGTGGCCGCCACCCGACCGGCCGCGCGGTGCTCGGCGAGGGCCGCCGCGTCCCCTGCCCAGCCGACGCGCTCGGGGTGGCGAGCGAGCAGGCGATGCCCGGCGCCCAGGAGGTCCCAGGTCCGCCGCGCGGCCGCGCCCTCCGCGATCCACGCCGGGTCGCACCAGCAGACGAGCACGATGGCCTCGAGCCCCCCCTCCGCCCCGCGAACGAGGTCGAGGTGCCCGGGCGTGCGGGTCCCCAGGTCCTGACCGAGGTCGAGGTCGCGCTGGAGCGCGTCGCAGTGGGCATCGAAGACCGGGGCGGGCGAGGACGGGGCCATGGCCCTCATGCTGCCAATCCGACAGGCGGCGGCGAAGGCCCCAGACCCGGCTGCCAGATCGGCAGCAGGGCTCCCCCGGCCGCTCTCCCGCCAGGCAGCCGAGAGGCGCCCGAGGGAGCGACCCGCGCGCGCCAGGGGCGCGCCGGCGGCTGCCGCGGGCCGCCAGGGGGCCGATCCCCCAGTCTCGGCACGCCTCTTGCTCCGCCGGAGCAGGCCCACCGGGCCCCAGTCCATGCCGCAGCCCCACCGCATCCTCATCGCCGACGACGACGCCGAGATCCGCCTCGGCGCGGCGGAGCTGCTGTCGGGCGAGGGCCGTCAGGTCGTCGAGGCCTGCAACGGCCTGGAGGCGGTGGAGCTCCTGGACCGTGGCCCCCTGCACCTCGCCCTGCTCGACGTCCACATGCCCGGTCGCACGGGCCTGGAGGTCTTCGAGTGGGTCCGCGAGCGCAGCCTCGACGTCCCCTGCCTCTTCTGGTCGGGCGAGGCCGAGGAGGGCACCGCGAGCTGGCTGCTCCAGTCGGGCGCCGCCGCGTTCCTCCGCAAGCCCGTCCGCCCCGACGAGCTGCGCGCCTGCGTGCGCGAGACCCTCGAGCGCCACTGGGGCCACGCGAGCTGAAGACCACCCGCCGGCGCATCGTGTGCAGCGCTCGGCGGACCCCCTGATCCACGAACCATCCCCTCACCACCCACCTGACTCAACCTGTCATGGCCACCACCAAGTCCAAGAAGAAAGCCGCCATCCGCCCCCTCGGTGACCGCGTCCTCGTCCAGCGTGTCGAGGCCGAGGACAAGACCGCCGGAGGCATCCTCCTCCCCGAGTCCGCCAAGGAGAAGCCCAAGGAGGGCATCGTGATCTCCGTCGGCGCGGGCAAGACCCTCGACAGCGGTGAGAAGAGCAGCTTCTGCGTCGCCGTCGGCGACCGCGTGCTGTTCACCTCCTACGCCGGCACCGAGGTCAAGTTCGGCGGCGAGGACTACCTCATCATGCGCGAGGACGACATCCTCGGCATCATCGGCTGAGGCCGGCTCCTCCAACCCCCAACGCAGAGGAGTCCACCATGGCCGCCAAGCAGATCTCCTACGACGCCACGGCGCGCGATCACATCCGCGCCGGCGTCCAGAAGCTGGCCCGCGCCGTCAAGGTCACCCTTGGCCCGCGTGGTCGCAACGTCATCATCGAGAAGTCCTTCGGGAGCCCGACCGTCACCAAGGACGGCGTCTCCGTCGCGAAGGAGGTCGAGCTCGACGATCCCTACGAGAACATGGGCGCGCAGCTCGTGAAGCAGGTCGCCCAGAAGACGAACGACGTCGCGGGTGACGGCACCACGAGCGCCACCGTCCTGGCCGAGGCCATCTTCATCGAGGGCCTCAAGAACGTCACCGCGGGCGCCAGCCCCGTGGCCCTCAAGCGCGGCGTGGACGCCGCGGTCGAGACCTGCGTCGGCGGCCTCAAGAAGATGTCCAAGGCCGTGAAGGGCCACCAGGAGATCTCCCAGGTCGCCGCCATCGCGGCCAACAACGACATGGAGATCGGCAAGAAGATCGCCGACGCCATGGAGGCCGTGGGCAAGGACGGCGTCATCACGGTCGAGGACGGCCGCACCCTCGAGACGGAGATCACCTTCGTCGAGGGCATGGAGTTCGACAAGGGCTGGCTCTCGCCGCACTTCATCACGAACCCCTCCGCCATGGAGGCCGCGTTCGACGACGCCTACATCCTCGTCCACGAGAAGAAGATCACGTCGATCCAGCCCCTGGTCCCGCTCCTCGAGCAGGTCATCCAGAGCGGTCGGCCGCTGGTCATCATCGCCGAGGACATCGAGGGCGAGGCCCTGACCACCCTCGTGGTCAACCGCCTGCGCGGCTCGTTCCCCGTCTGCGCCGTCAAGGCCCCGGGCTTCGGTGATCGCCGCAAGGCCATGATGCAGGACATCGCGATCCTCACGGGCGGCCAGGCCGTCATGGAGGACATGGGTGTCCAGCTCGAGCAGATGACCCTGAAGGACCTGGGCCGCGCCAAGCGCGTCACGGTCAGCAAGGACGCCACGCTCGTCGTCGAGGGTGGCGGCAAGAAGGCCGACATCAAGGCGCGCATCGAGCAGATCCGCTCCGAGATCGAGGGCACCAAGTCGGACTACGACCGCGAGAAGCTCCAGGAGCGCCTCGCCAAGCTGTCCGGCGGCGTGGCCCAGATCAACGTGGGCGCGGCCACCGAGGCCGAGATGAAGGAGAAGAAGGCCCGCGTCGAGGACGCCCTCCACGCGACCCGCGCGGCCGTCGAGGAGGGCATCGTCCCCGGCGGCGGCACGGCCCTCCTGTCCTGCATCGACACCGTCGAGAAGATGAAGCTCGAGGGTGACGAGCGCGTCGGCGCCATGATCGTGCGTCGCGCCCTGGAGGCCCCCCTGCGCCAGATCTCGACCAACGCCGGCCAGGACGGCGCGGTCGTGGTCCAGAACGTGCGCGCCGGCAAGGGCGCCGGGTACGGCTACAACGCCGGCACCGACACCTACGAGGACCTGGTCAAGGCCGGCGTCATCGACCCCACGAAGGTCGTGCGCTCGGCCCTGCAGAACGCGGCCTCGGTCGCGGGCCTGCTGCTGACCACCGACGCGCTGGTCTCCGAGGTCCCCGGGGCCGACAAGGAGCCGGCCGCCGGCGGCCACGCTCACTGAGCCTCCTCCGAGGCAGCGGCGCGCCCGTCCGGATCCTCGCGATCCGGGCGGGCGCGCCCGTTCTGGGAGTGGGGAGTGCGCCTGCGGCCACAGCCCAGGGCGACGGAGCAGCTGGCCACTGGAGCCCGGTGGACTGCTGACGCGCAAGAGTCGCTCCGCGCCCATCGCGGGAGGGAACGCCGCACCCCGCGGCGACAGGCGCCCCGAGCCGAGCGCGCTGGCGCTGCCGCGCTACGCTGGGGCCATGGTCCCCGCGCTCCTCCCGCTGCTGGTGCTGGCCCCCCTCCCCCAGGAAGCGGGCGTCGACTTCGCGCGCGACGTCCGCCCGATCCTGACCCAGCACTGCTACGCGTGCCACGGGCCCGACGAAGCCGCGCGCGAGGGGGACCTGCGCCTGGACGTGGAGGCCGACGCCCGCGCCTCCGGTGCCCTCGAGGGCGAGCTCGTCCACCGCGTCACCCTCGCAGCCGACCACCCCGATCGCATGCCGCCCGCCGAGCTGGGCGAGCCCCTGTCCGCGGAGCAGGCCGCCGCCCTCGCCGCCTGGGTCGAGGCCGGGGCGCCTTGGGACGGGCACTGGTCCTTCGAGACGCCGGAGCGGCCCGAGCTCCCGGAGGTCTCGGACCCCGCGTGGGTCCGCAACCCCGTCGACGCGTTCGTGCTCGCGCGCCTGGACGCGGAGGGTCTCGCTCCCGAGCCCGAGGCCGACCGACGCACGCTCGCGCGCCGCCTGGCCCTCGACCTGACGGGCCTGCCCCCCACCCCGGAGGAGGTCGAGGCGTTCGTACAGGACCCGCGGCCCGACGCGTACGAGCGGCTCGTCGAGCGCTGGCTGGGCTCCGAGGCCTGGGGGGAGCACCGCGCCCGGGCCTGGCTCGACGTGGCGCGCTATGCGGACACCCACGGCATCCACTTCGACAACTACCGGGACATCTGGCCCTACCGCGACTGGGTCATCGATGCCTTCACCCAGGACGTGCCCTGGGACACCTTCTCGATCGAGCAGCTGGCGGGCGACCTGCTCCCGGAGCCGTCCGTCCCCCAGCGCGTGGCCACCGGCTACCTGCGCTGCAACATCACCACCAACGAGGGCGGGCTGATCGACGAGGAGTACAAGGTCCTCTACGCGCGCGATCGGACCGAGTCCTTCGGCCAGGCCTGGCTCGGCCTGACGGTGGGGTGCGCGGTCTGCCACGACCACAAGTACGACCCGCTCACGCAGCGCGAGTTCTATTCGCTCTCCGCGTACTTCGACAACACGCGGGTGCCCATCCGCGACGGCAACGCGCAGGACCCGCCGCCGATCCTGCGGGTCACCTCGCCGGAGCAGGACGCCCGCCTGGCCGACCTCGCAGAGGAGCTGGAGGTGGCGAGCCTGGCACGGAGCGACCGCGAGGCCAGCGCCGAGGCGGACCTCGCGGCATGGCTCGCGAGCCCCGAGGCCGCGCGCGCGGTCGAGGCCGTGCCGCGCGGCGGCGAGCACCTGATCGTGCGTGCCGGAGGATCCGATGGCCCGGCACGCGTCACGGTCGACGGCGCGCTGACCGAGGTCCCGCTCGAGCAGGGAGCGACCTGGGAGGAGGGCCCGGCCGGGGGCGGCCTGCGCTCGGCGTCCGCCTCCCTCGTGCTGCCCGAGGCCGGGGACTTCGACACGGGCGAGGCCTTCACCTGCTCGGCGTGGGTCCGCGTGCAGCCGAACGACCGGGCGGGCGCCCTCGTCTCGCGCATGGACATGGGCGACGCCTATCGCGGCTGGGACCTGTGGCTGCAGGGCCGCCGCGTGGGCACGCACATCATCGCGCAGTGGCCACAGCAGGCGCTCAAGGTCGTGGCCAAGGCGCAGGTCCCGGCCGAGCGCTGGACCCACGTGACCATCAGCTACGACGGCAGCGCGCGGGTCGACGGCGTCCGCGTCTACTACGACGGCGTGCAGCAGGCGGTGAACGTCGAGGCTCGCGGGCTCGAGGGCTCGATCCGCACGGCGGTGCCGCTGCGCGTCGGCAGCCGCAGCGTCGGGAACCCCTCGGGCGCCGCGGTGGCGGACCTGCGCATCCACCCCCGGGTGCTCGACGCCGGCGAGGTCGCGTCCCTCGCCCTCGAGCCGCTGCTGATCGACGCCGTGGCCGGTGGACTCGACGACCTCGATGCCGGGACGCGGGCCTCCCTCAGCTCGTGGTGGCTGCGCGCCATCGACGAGGAGTGGCAGCGCCACGACGGAGCCGCCCGCCGTCTGGAGGGCGAGCGCCGCGCGCTCGAGGCGAGCAGCCCGACCGCCCACGTCTTCGCCGAGGCCGACGGGACGCCCATGGCCTACGTGCTGGACCGCGGGGAGTACGACCGTCGTCAGGACCCGGTCGAGCCGGGCACGCCCGCGTTCCTCCCGCCCATGGCGAGTCAGGGGCCCGCGAGCCGCCTCGCTCTGGCGGAGTGGCTGTTCCAGCCGGACCACCCGCTCACCGCCCGCGTCGCGGTCAACCGGTTCTGGCAGGAGCTCTTTGGAACGGGCCTCGTCGCCACCAGCGGCGACCTGGGCCTCTCCGGCGAGTTCCCCAGCCACCCGGAGCTCCTCGACTGGCTGGCCGTCGAGTTCCGCACCTCCGGCTGGCGCGTGAAGGACCACTTCCGGCTGCTGGTGACCTCCTCGACCTATCGTCAGGCGTCCTCCGCCGGCGTGGCCAAGCGCGGGCGTGACGGGGACAACCAGCTCCTGTCTCGCGGACCTCGCTTCCGCATGGACGCCGAGATGATCCGCGATGCGGCGCTGGCGGCCAGCGGCCTGCTCGTCCGGGAGGTCGGCGGACCGAGCGTGAAGCCGTACCAACCCGCCGGCGTGTGGGAGGCCGTGGCCATGCGGGAGAGCAACACCCACGACTACCGCATGGACAGCGGGGCGAAGCTCTGGAGGCGCAGCATGTACACCCTGTGGAAGCGCGCCGCGCCGCCCGCATCCATGGAGATCTTCGACGCGCCGAACCGAGAGACCTGCGCGGTGCGCCGCATCCGGACCAACACGCCACTGCAGGCGCTGGTCACCCTGAACGACCCGCAGTTCGTCGAGGCTGCGCGGGCGCTGGCCGCGAGCGCTCTGCGGGAGCACGAGGGCTACGCGGATCGCATGGACGCGATGATGCTGCGCCTGGCCGCACGCCCCCTCGCCGACGAGGAGCTGCGGACCTGCGGGGAGGTCCTCCGGGACCTGCGCTCCACCTACGCGGCGGACCCAGAGGCCGCGGCGCGCCTCGTCGGCGTGGGCGCCTCCCCGCCTCCGGACGACCTGGCGGCTCCCGAGCTCGCGGCCTGGACCATGCTGGCGAACATGCTGATGAACCTGGACGAGGTGGTGACCAAGTGACGGCTCCGACGATCGAAGCGGGCGATCCCCTCCGCGGGGTCCGCGAGGCCCTGACCCGCCGCCACTTCCTGCGCGCGGGCTCGCACCTGCTCGGCGGAGCGGCCCTGACCCAGCTCGCCGCCGGCCGGAGCCTCAGTGAGGGAGCGATCGGCCCCCACTTCGCTCCCAAGGCGAAGCGCGTGATCTACCTGCACATGGTCGGTGGGCCCCCTCAGATGGACCTGTTCGACCCCAAGCCCGGGATGGTCGACTGGTTCGACAAGGACCTGCCCGAGTCGATCCGCAACGGCCAGCGGCTGACGACGATGACCTCGGGGCAGGCGCGCTTCCCCATCGCCCCCAGTCGCTTCCGCTTCGACCGCTACGGCGAGTCCGGCATGGACCTGTGCGAGCTGCTGCCGAACCTGGGCAAGACCGTGGACAAGATGTGCTTCGTGCGCACGGTCCACACCGACGCCATCAACCACGAGCCGGCCATCACCTTCCTGCAGACCGGGAACCAGATCACCGGCAGGCCCTGCCTCGGCGCGTGGGCGTCCTACGGCCTGGGCTCGATGAACGACGACCTGCCGACGTTCGTCGTGATGGTCGCGCGCCCCACCAACCAGGAGCAGATGCAGGCCATCTCGGCGCGCCTCTGGGCGTCTGGGGCGCTGCCCGGCGCGCACGCCGGCGTGTCGTTCCGCTCGAGCGGCGACCCGATCCTGTTCCTGCAGAACCCCGACGGCGTGAGCGATGCGGTGCGGCGGCGGACGCTCGACGGCATCGCGGCGCTCAACCAGCGGCTGCTCGACGACGTGGGCGACCCGGAGACCCGGACCCGCATGGAGCAGTACGAGCTGGCCTACCGCATGCAGGCCTCGGTCCCCGAGCTGGCGGACCTCTCCACCGAGCGAGAGCACACCTGGTCCCTCTACGGCGAGGAGGCGCGCAAGCCGGGCACCTTCGCCAACAGCGCGCTCATGGCCCGTCGCATGGTGGAGCGCGGCGTGCGCTTCGTGCAGATCTACCACAACAACTGGGACACCCACGCCAACGTCGCGGGGCGCCTGCCCGACCAGTGCCGTGACATCGACCGGCCCTGCCACGCCCTCATCCTCGACCTCGAGCGCCGCGGCCTCCTCGACGAGACCCTGATCGTCTGGGGCGGCGAGTTCGGCCGCACGATCTACTCCCAGGGCGGCGTCAGCCGGGAGAACTACGGACGGGACCACCACCCGCGCTGCTTCACCATGTGGATGGCCGGCGGCGGGATCCGCGCGGGCCACGTGCACGGCGAGACCGACGAGTTCTCCTACAACATCGTGCGCGACCCGGTGAACGTGCACGACCTGCACGCGACCTTCCTGCACCTGCTCGGGATGGACCACGAG
>WTJQ01000440.1 GCA_011524785.1 Planctomycetota bacterium
GGGCCTCTCCCTCGCGCTCGATGAGGAGCTCCGTCTCCCGTGGCGCGCTGAGGAGCGACGCGCGCAGGTCGCGCAGGCCCGCGACCAGCGGCTGGCCCTCGAGGGACAGGAGGCGGTCGCCGGCCATCAGGCCCACGCTCTCGGCCACGCCGCCGGGGCGTACCTGCGTGATCGCTCGCCCGGAGGGGCCGATCCCGAACAGGACGCGGTCGGGGACGGTCTCCCAGGACGGCTCCAGGAGGATCGTCCGCTCGTTGCCGTCGAGCCCTGCGACTCGTAGCTCGAGGGGCTGCTCGCTCTCGAGGCCCCAGGCCAGCTGCTCCGCGACCGTCAGCTCTTGAGGGACGCCCGTCACGCCGAGGAGGCGTGTGCCGTCCTCGAGGCCGGACTCCGCGGCAGGACTCCCTGCCGGAACGACGAGGCGCCCGTCGGGGGCGCTGCCGATCCGGACCCCGATCCGGTAGAAGCCCAGGGCCTCGTCCTTGGTCGGCTGGACCTCCACCTGGCGCACATCGCCCGCTGGGGTGCGGAAGGTCACGTCCACGGGGCTGCGGCCGTTCAGGGCCACGGCGCCCACCAGGTCCTCGAAGTCTCGGATGGGCGCGTCGCCAACGGCCGTCAGCTCGGAGCCGGCGGGGATGCCAGCGGCCCATGCCCCTCCACCCGCGACCGGCGCGGCGATGATGGGGCGCGTGATGGGTACGCCGAAGGAGTACGCGATGGGGAACGCGAGCAGCGCGAACACGACGTTCATGATCACGCCGCCCGAGTAGACGAGGAAGCGTGCGCCGACGCTCTTGGCCCCGAGCTCGTCGTGGGCTGGAGCCGTGCCCGGGGCCGCACCCTCTCCGGCCATGCGGACGTAGCCCCCGAAGGGCACCATCGCGAGCTGGTAGACGGTCGCTCCTCTCCGGAACTGGAGCAGGGCCGGACCGAAGCCGAGGGAGAAGACGTCGACGCGGACCCCGCACCAGCGGGCGGCGAGGAAGTGTCCGGCCTCGTGCACGAAGATCACGAGGCCGATGCCCAGGGCGACCTGCAGCGTCCGGAGGAGTGACTCGGGGTCCATGGCGACGGTCAGGTCGTGGGCGAGAGTGCCTCGAGCGCCTCGTGGGCGTGATGGCGGGCGGCCTCGTCAGCGGCCTGCAGGTCGGCGAGGGCCGGCGCCGGGCCGGCGCAGGCCTCGAGGGCACCCTCGACCACGTCCGCGATCGCCGGCAGGGGGATCCGTCCAGCGAGGAAGGCCTCGACGGCCACCTCATCCGCTGCGTTGAGCACGCAGCCCGCGCTGCCGCCCCGCTCGATGCATCGGAAGCCGAGGCCCAGTGCCGGGAAGCGGGTGAGGTCCGGCTCCTCGAAGTCCAGCTGCCGGAACGAGGCGAAGTCGAAGCCCTCCAAGGGCGCCGGGGCGCGATGCGGGTGATGGATGGCGTAGTGGATGGGGCCCCGCATGTCGGGCGGCCCCATCTGGGCGATGACGGACCCGTCCGTGAACTCGACCATCGAGTGCACGATGGACTGAGGATGGACGGCGACCTGGATGCGGTCGCCTCCCAGGCCGAACAGGTGGTGGACCTCGAGGACCTCGAGGGTCTTGTTCATCAGGGTGGCCGACCCGATGGTGATGCGGGGGCCCATGCTCCAGTTGGGGTGCGCGAGGGCCTGCTCCACGGTGGCGTTCGCGATGTCCTCCGCGGAGGCCGTCCGGAAGGGGCCTCCGCTGGCCGTGAGCAGGATGCGGCGTACGGTGGCGGGGTCCTCCCCACGCAGGCACTGGGCGATCGCCGAGTGCTCGGAGTCCACCGGCACGAGGCTGGCCCCTCCGGCCTCGATGGCGGGGACGAGCAGCTCCCCGGCGATGACGAGCGACTCCTTGTTCGCCAGGGCGAGGGTCGCGCCGCTGGCGGCGATCGCGAAGGAGGCCTCCAGTCCGGCTCGGCCGACGACCCCGTGCACGGCCACCTCGAAGTCCGCCTCCTCGACGAGCTGCACGAGCGCGTCCGGACCCTCGAGGAGGCGCGTCCCCGCGGGAAGGTGGGCGCGAAGACTCGCCGCGGCCTGCGGGTCGGTCAGGGCCACGACCGGCGGTCGGAACTCCTCGACCTGGCGACCGAGGGCCTCCCAGGAGCTGTGGGCGGCCAGTCCGGCCACCTGGAGGCCGCTGCCGGGCTCACGGACGAGCTCGAGGGTCTGGCTGCCGATCGAGCCGGTGCTGCCGAGGACGAGGAGGCGCTTCACGGGGGTGCGGGCGCGTCGCCCGGCAGAGGAGTGTAGGACAGGCGGGCTCGCCGATCGACATGAGCCTCCCCGCGGGTATCCTGCGCTGCCGGGCCCTCCTGCATGGACCGCCCCGTCTCGGACCCGCCCCTGACCTCAGCGCCCTCCAGACCCGTGAGCGATCAACCGTCCCTCTCCTACAAGGATGCCGGCGTCGACATCGATGCCCAGGACGAGGCCCTCGCGCGGGCCAAGGAGGCCATTCGGTCGACCTTCAACCCCGGCGTCGTGTCGGACGTGGGGCTCTTCGGGGGCCTCTTCGACCTCGCTCGCATGGGCGAGCAGGACTCCATCCTGGTGGCCAGTGCGGATGGCGTCGGGACCAAGCTGGAGGTCGCCAAGCGCTGCGGGATCTACGACACCGTGGGCCAGGACCTCGTCAACCACTGCATCGACGACATCCTGGTGCAGGGGGCGCGCCCCCTGTTCTTCATGGACTACGTGGGGACGGGCCGGCTGGAGCCCGCTGTGGTGAGCGCGCTGATCGGCGGCTGTGCGATCGCCTGCCGGGAGGCCGG
>WTJQ01000510.1 GCA_011524785.1 Planctomycetota bacterium
CCTCGGGCGTGCTGGGTTCGGGGGTCGGCGGGGCCGTCTCGCCCGCGCCGACGCCGGCGGGGGCGCCCGTGGAGGCGGTCGCAGGAGCCGCAGCTCCCGTCGGGCCTGGCCGCGGCGCCGGAGCCTCCGAGGTGCTCTCGTTCTCCGGGTCCGTCTCCCCGGAGGCCCTCGCGGGCGGCTCCTCGACGGCGGGAGCTCCTCCGGTGTCCGTTCCGGGCTGGGGCGCGGCGGCCTCCGCTGGGGCCCCCTCGGTCGCCCCCGCGGTGGCCCCCGCGCGGGTCGGCTCGGGGCCCGTCAGGCTGGGCGCGGTCGCGCAGCTCGACCAGGCGAGGCAGCTCGCGAGGACGAGGGGCCAGGGACCGTGGCTCACGCGAGCTGCTCCTGCAGGCTGGCGACCGTGATGGCCCCGTGGCTCGCGTGCCAGCTGAGTCCGCCGTCCCGGAACCAGAGCGCCTGGGGAGACTCGTGCTGCACCCCGAGCTCGGCGGTCAGTCCGCGCGCCAGGGCTCGCTCCGCGATCACGTCGATCGAGGCGGTGCGCAGCGCGGCTTCGTCGTCGAGCTGCTCGAGGAACAGGCGCAGCTGGCGCTCCGCCGTGAACGAGGTCGGGCAGATGGGGCTGCGCTTGAAGACGAGGACCGGTGCATCCGCGGACGCCGCCTGGAGGACGGCGACCGCAGCGGCCGGATCCTCGGGCAGGTCGAGGGTGCGGTCCATGGCTCAGACGCGGATGTGCTTGAAGTGGACGAGCTCGACGCCGCGCGTGTAGGCGACGCCAGGCAGGTTGGTGGGGTAGGGCTCCTCGTTGACCCCACGGCCCGGCCACAGGAACTCACCGCGCACCCCGCTCTCGAACTCGAGCAGGAAGTAGTAGTCGGTGTTCCCTCCGAGCCCCTTCAGGTTCGTCTCGGAGCGCCGGTCCACGATCACGCCGGGACGGCGCAGGAGCTCGGCCTGCACGCTCTGCTGGATGACGCGCTTGCCCTGGAGGAGGAGCCAGACGCCGCCGGCGATGATCGCGTACCCGATGGCCGCGACGGCGCTGACCGGACCCCCGGAGAGGATCCCAGCGGTCGCGGCCAGGGCCCCAACCGTGAGGGCGAGCTTGCCGCGGAACACCAGCTGGCCGCCCCGGACGAACTCCGGTCCCTCGGGCGGCGACCACTCCATGGCGGGCCCCAGGTCCTTGTGCTCGAGCAGGCGCGCGATCCGGCCCGCGAACGGCGACTCCCCGCTCTCCTCCTTGCCCGCGTCGAGCCCCAGGGGGGTCACGCAGTACGGGCAGATCGAGAGCGCGACGTCGGGCAGCTTCGCCCCGCATCCGGGGCAGTTCTTGGGGGCGGTCTGGGGGTCAGCCATGGCCGGGCGCGCGCTGGGGAACGCGTGCTGAAAGGTAGCCCCCGGCACCCTGCGGTTGGAAGCCCGGAGCCTGATCCCCTGCTCCGTGCATCGGACCGGGAGGGACCTCCGCTCGCCGCGGCCCTGGCACGGGCTGGGCCGAGGAGCCGCTCGGGTCGGGGCCTCTGGCAGCATGGGCCCATGCGTGCCCTGCTCCTCCTCGCTCTCATCCCCTCCTGCGCTGCGCCGGCTTCCTCGCCGGACGCAGCCGGCGCTGGATCTCCGGGGACGGCTCCCCCGGCCAGTGCCCTGGCCCCACGGGACCAGCACAGCCGGAGCGAGCCCCATCGGGTCCGGGTCCGCCACATGGACCTCGAGCTCGAGGTCGACCACGGCGCGAGGGTGCTGCACGGGAAGGTGACGCATCGCCTGGAGCGGCCCGATCCCAGCGCCCCCCTCGTGCTGGACACGGCCGCGCTGGAAGTGCTCGAGGTCGTGGGGGAGGACGGCGATCCGCGCGCCTGGTCCCTCGGCCCGGAGGCGGGCCGCGAGGGCCGGGCCCTGCGCATCGACCTGCACGCCGACGATGCGGAGGTGACCGTGCGCTACCGGACCCTTCCGACGGGCGAGGCGGTCCAGTGGCTCGAGCCCCAGCAGACCGCTGAGGGGACGCACCCGTTCGTCTACACCCAGGGGCAGGCGATCCTCACGCGGTCGTGGATCCCCTGCCAGGACACGCCGGGGAACCGGGTGACCTGGTCGGCGTGGGTCACGGCACCCCGCGACCTGCGCGTCGTCATGAGCGGAGAGGGGACGGGGCCGCGCCCCGTTCCCGGCAGCGACCACCTCCTACGCTGGCGCCACGAGCTGCCCCTGGCCGTGCCGCCCTACCTGATCGCGCTGGCGGTCGGGCGCCTGGAGCGCATCGCGATCTCGCCGCGCGTCGCCATCTTCGCGGAGCCCAGCGTCGTCGGACCCGCGGCCGAGGAACTCGCGGACACCGAGGCCATGCTCGCGGCGGCCGAGGAGCTCTTCGGCCCCTATCGCTGGGGCCGCTACGACGTGCTCTTCCTGCCGCCGGCATTTCCCTACGGGGGCATGGAGAACCCGCTGCTGACCTTCGCGACGCCGACCATCCTCGCGGGCGACCGCTCGCTGGTGGCGCTGGTGGCCCACGAGCTCGCGCACTCCTGGTCCGGCAACCTCGTGACCAACGCCACCTGGGAGGACTTCTGGCTGAACGAGGGCTTCACGGTCTACTGCGAGAAGCGCATCGTCGAGGCGGTCTACGGCGACGAGCGCGCGCGGATGGAGATGGCCCTCGACCGCACGGGCCTCGAGGAGGAGCTGGCCGAGCTCGAGCCCTGGCAGACGGTCCTCGACATCGACCTCGAGGGGCACCACCCGGACGATGGCTTCTCGGGCGTTCCCTACGAGAAGGGGGCGCTGCTGCTGCGGCGGATCGAGGAGCTGGTGGGGCGCGAGCTGCTCGACGAGTTCCTCGCGGCCTGGTTCGACGAGCACGCGTTCGAGAGCGCCACCACCTCCGAGTTCGAGGCCTTCCTCCAGGAGCGCCTCGCGTCCCGACGCCCGGGCGCTCTCCAGCAGCTGGACCTCGAGGAGTGGCTGCGCGAGCCTGGGCTGCCGGCCGACGCGCCCCGCGTCACGAGCGAGCCCCTGCTCGCGGTGGATCGCGAGGTCTCCCGGTGGGTGGCGGGCAGCGCCGCGAACGATCTCCGGACCGAGGGCTGGAACACCTTCCAGTGGCTCCGCTTCCTGCAGGGCATCGCGGCCGACGCGGACGCCGCTCGCCTCGCTGACCTGGACGCGACCTACGAGCTGACGCGCACGGGCAACGCGGAGATCCTCGCCGCGTGGCTCGCGCTCGCGACGCGACGGGGACACGCCGCGGCTCGCCCCGCGCTCGAGGCCTTCCTGGGCCGGATCGGACGCCGCAAGTTCCTCGTCCCGCTCTATCGCGCTCTCCTGGAGGCGGACGCGGAGGCCGCTCGGGCCCTGTACGCCCGCTTCCGGGGCCAGTACCACGCCGTCAGTCGCGAGACCCTCGACGGCCTGTTGGGGTTCGAGGGGTGACGGGGGCGTCAGGAGCCGGATGGCGGGCGCTGCTGCGGGCTCCCGGGCCGGAGCTCGCGGCGTGCGAGCTCACGCACCTCGAGCGCGTGCCGATCGACATCGAGCGAGCCCGGGAGCAGCACGCGGCGCTGGCCTCGACCCTGGAGGGGCTCGGCGTGCAGGTCACGGTGCTGCCGCCGCTGGAGGGCCATGGCGATGCCTGCTTCGTCGAGGACGGTCTCCGCGTCCACGCCGAGGCCGCCATCCTCACGCGGCCCGGCGCCCTCTCCCGGCGCGCCGAGGTGGAGGCCCTCGAGCCGCACGCCCCGCGTGACCGCGCCAGGGTCCGGATCGAGGGGGAGCGAGCCACCCTGGACGGCGGAGACCTCGTCCTCCTCGACGACCTCGTCCTCTGCGGCCAGTCCACCCGGACGAACCATGCGGGCCTCAAGGAGCTCGCGCACGCGCTGCTGCCCCACGGCCTGCGCGTGAAGGCCGCTCCGGTGCGTGGCGCCCTGCACCTGCAGACCGCGGCGACCCGCGTGGGGCCCGAGACCCTGCTGGTCCAGCCCGAGTGGGTCGACCTCGGGCACGCTCCCGACTGCGAGGTGCTCACGGTCGATGGGCGCGAGCCCTTCGGGGCCAACGCGCTCCAGGTGGGGGAGCACCTCCTGGTCCCCGCGCACCACCCTCGTGCGATCGAGCTCCTGCAGGCCCGCGGCTACGCGGTCGTCCCGGTCGAGGTGGACGAGTTCGCCAAGGCCGAGGGGTGCATCACCTGCCTCGTCGAGTGCTGGGAGGAGCGGCCTCCCTCGCGCTCCGAGTCAATCCCCTGAGCCGCCGCCGTACCCGAGGGCATCGAGCTCGCCCTGCATGGCCGCGTCCGGTTCGAACGGCTCGGCCGGCGGCGCAGGCTCCAGTTCGTCGTGCGCGCGGCGCGCGGCAGCGGCGAGGGGGTCGGCCTCCGCCGCCGGGAGGAGCTGAAGCTCCTCCGGGTCGGCCGTGAGGTCGTAGCTCTCGCTCGTCCCGTCGGAGGTCACGATCGTCTTCGTGCCGCCCTCGGCCAGCACCCGTCGGGTCCGGCGGAGTCGGGAGCCCCAGGGCTGCCGCAGGTCGTGGAGGCGGCTGTCGGTGTTCTCCGAGCGCGCCCGGCCCAGGGGCCAGTGGCGGACGAAGGTCGGAGGGGCCGTGTCGCGCGCGATGCCGGCGGCGTCGAGGAGGATGCCCGGCAGGTGGACGTGGGAGGCCCAGGCCTGCTCGACGGCTCCCTGCGACTGGCCACGGGCCTTGACGATCAGCGGGATCCCGAGCGTTCCCTGGTAGACGTCCTTGGAGTGCTCGATGAGGCCGTGCTCTCCCAGGAACTCGCCATGGTCGCTCGTGACGGCGAGGGTCAGCGCGTCCCAGTCGAGCTGGGCCCGGAGCCCGTCGAGGAGCACCCCGAGCCCCTCGTCCAGGTTCCCGATGGCGGTGTCGTACTGGTCGACGAGCGCCTCGAGCAGCGCCGGCTCAGCCTCGCGCTCGGGGTCCATGACCACGGGCACGAGTCGCTTGAGGAGGTTCCCCTCCGACGAGCGGTCCGGCAGGTCGGCGCGCGGCCGCGTGTTGTACGGCCGGTGCGTGTCCATGAAGTTGAGGACGAGCAGGAACGACTCCTCGCGGTGCGCCTCGACCCAGTCGAGGGCACGGCTCGTGACGTCGGTGACGTCCCCGCGGCGGCGATCGTAGTGCTCGAAGCCCTGGGCGACCCCGAAGCGGGGATCGAGGTAGGCGGTGTTGGCGACGATGGCCGCGGTGGCCCAGCCCTTCTCCCGGAGGTGCTCGGCCAGGGTCACGTGGCTCGCCGCGAGGGGCGCCGCGTTGTTCTGGCCCTGCCAGCCCTTGGCCTGCAGGGCGGCCAGCTCCTCGGCCGTCAGCGTCCTGGCCCCGTGCTCGGTCGGCTCGAGCCCCGTGAACATCGAGGCGTGGGAGGGCAGCGTCCAGGGCGCCGACGCCTGGAAGCGTCGGTAGAGGGTCGCGCCCTCGGCGAGCTCGGTCAGGACGGGGCTCGTGGGTCGGCCGTAGCCATAGGTGGAGAGGTGGTCCGCCCGGAGCGTGTCGCAGACGACCAGGACCACCTGCGTCGGTCCTTCGACCGTGCCGCAGCTGGACCCGGACAGGCCCAGCGCGAGCCCGAGAAGGACGAGGGGACGGCGCATGGCTCGAGTCTAGGGAGTCGCAGGCGGGCGCTCACCCACGCAGCAGGGCGGCACTCCACGCCGTGACCAGGAGTCCGAGGGTCCCCATCGCCGCGGCCATCTGACCGCGGGCGCCCAGGCGCTCCGGCGCGCGAACGGCGCCCGCCGCCACGCCGGCCGCAAGGCCGACCACGAAGCCGAACACGTGCGCGCCGATGTCGACGTCGCCTGGTCCCTCCTCGCCGCCGCCCATGCCCAGGTAGCCGAGCAGGACCAGGGCGCCCAGCAGGGGGGCGAGGCGTCGAAGCGCCGACAGCGCGAGCTCGCGCCGGCGGAGCCACTCGAAGCCGGCCTGCACGCCGAGCAGGGCGAAGACCGCCGTCGAGGCGCCCACGGACAGGTGGTCGGGGCCCGCGGCCAGGGCGTTCACGAGGTTGCCTCCCGCGCCCGCCACCAGGGCGAGCAGCCAGGCCAGGCCGGAGCCGAGGGTGTGGCTGGCCAGGACGCCGAAGAGGGAGCCGAACACGACGTTGCCCGCCAGGTGCGCGAGGTCGACGTGCAGGGTCAAGGCCGTGGCGAGACGCTCGACCTCTCCTGAGAGCACGCGCCCGCTGTCCATGCGCCCGGCGGTCCACCAGTTGATCCCCGCGAGCCCGAACTGGCCGATCGGGAAGAGGCCGATCACGACGGCCGCGTAGGCGAGCGCGCCTCGCCGGCCGTTGCTGCGGGGGACGAAGCGCGGACGGGGGGGCGGCCACGCCGCGTTCTCCTCCGCGTAGTCCGCGAGCTCGGCCTGAGCGCGCGCTCCGTGCGCGGCTGGGACCAGCAGCTGCCAGCCGTGCCCGCCTCCCACCAGCTCGTGGGGGACCCCTGCAGCGCGCAGCACCAGCGCGGCCTCGCGGGCGCGCGCGCGGTGTCGGGTGGCGAGCACCGCGAGCGCCGGGGGCATGGGCTGCTCGGCCCCTGCGCCATGGCCGGCGCCCTGCATGTCGGGAGCGTTCATCGTGCGGCGGCAGGGAGCCGGGCCGAGCCGGCTCGGCCGTGGGTCAGAAGAGGCGCAGGCCGCAGCCGGGGCAGCGGCCCTGACCCCGCGGGATCGTGCCGAGGCAGGCCGGGCACTCGCTCGCGTCGGCGTCGAGGTCGACGACGGCATCGGCGGCCCGCCGCTCCTCGTCGCCCATCTCCCGGCGCTCGGCCTCGGCGAGCAGCGCTGCAGCCCGCTGTGCGTCCGGGCCCGCGACCGCGAGCCAGAGCTTGGGGCTTCACGAGGTGGTCTTGCAGCCCGGGGGGGCCACGAGCCGGGCCTCCAGCCCCTCGCGCTCGAGGAGGGCCCGGGAGCGCTTGAGGGTGCCCATGGGCCCCTCCGCAACGACGACGGTGTCCTGCATGTCCTTGCCCCAACCCTACCCCTGCGGGGCGGGGGTGGTCGCGCACGGAGGGCCCAAGGGCCCGGCCTTCCCCCGGTGTGCGCGGGTGGACCCAGGGCCTGCGCCGGATCGATACAGTGCGTCGGTCGTGAGCCCCGTGCGTCGACGATGACCCCCATGGACGCCCTCCTCCTGCTGCCCCTCCTCGCTCCCCTCTCCTCCCCGCAGGACGCACCCTGGTGGGGGGACGACACGGCTCGCTCCTTGGCTCGCGCCGGGGACGCGGCGGCCGCCTGGGAGGCCGCCCTGGCCGACGCTCCGCTGGAGCTGCGCGGCGGGCTCGAGCACCTCGTGGCGGCCATGCCGACCGCGGACCTGACGGCCCTCGCACCGGAGCGGATCGTCGAGGAGGTGCGACTCGCCACCGAGGTCCGCAGCCAGATGCCGTGGGGGCCGGGCCTCGACGACGCCCTGTTCTTCGAGCACGTGCTTCCCTACGCCCACGTCTCCGAGAGTCGCGACCCCTGGCGGGCCGAGCTGACCGAGATGTGCCTGCCGCTGGTGGCCGACTGCAAGACCCCGGGCGAGGCAGCGCAGCGCCTGAACGAGCAGCTCTTCGGCAAGGTCGGCGTGAAGTACTCGACCAAGCGCAAGCGCGCCGACCAGAGCCCGAAGGAGTCCATGGAGCAGGGCCTGGCCTCCTGCACCGGCCTCTCCATCCTGCTGGCCGACGCCTGCCGTGCGGTCTGTGTGCCGGCGCGCCTCGCGGGCACGGCCGACTGGGCCGAGAAGGACGGCAACCACACCTGGGTCGAGGTCTGGGACGATGGCTGGCACTTCACGGGGGCCTGTGAGCCCGACGCCCGCGGCCTCGACCACGGCTGGTTCGCGGGTGACGCGGCCCGCGCGGTGCTGGGGGATCCGCTCAAGGGCATCTGGGCCGTCAGCTGGAGCGCTCCCGGCGCCTTCACCATGGCCTGGGCCCCGGGCCGCCGCGTCGGCGGGGTCGAGGTGACGCGTCGCTACCTGCAGGACGAGCCCGTGATCGACGACAAGCACGCGCGGCTCCTGGTCGTGCTGCGGGACGTCCCCGGCGGGGAGCGCATCGAGAGCCCCGTGCGGATCAGCCTGGCGGACGACACGCGGGCGGTCGAGGAGGGCACGACCCGCGGCGAGGGCGCCGACACCAACGACACCCTCGAGTTCGTGGTCCTGCGCGGGAAGATGTACATGGTGCAGGTGCCGGACGGCGCCGGCAGCTGGTCCTTCCCCTGGACCGTCACCGTGCCGCGCGACCAGAAGGTCGTGCGCTTCGAGCGCGACCTCTGGAGCGTCGAGAGCTTCGCCTCCGGCGGTGACCCGACCGCCACGGTCTCGGAGTGGTTCGTGCAGGCGGCTGGGGACCCGGGCGTGGTCTTCCCGGAGATGGCTCTCATGGGTCGCGACGCCGACGGCGTGCGCCCCTGCATCGTGGAGGCCTGGCGCCGCTCCGTGATCCACGATGGCCTCCGCAAGGATCACCTCCAGCGCGTGGTGCGGACCGAGGATCGGGTCGCGCCCTACACCGTCAAGGCGGTGGGGGACCGTCCGCGCGCGGGCTGGCCCCTGGTCATCGCCATGCACGGCGGTGGAGGCGTGCCCAAGGAGGTCAACGACCAGCAGTGGCAGCACATGCAGGTCTACTACAAGGATCACCCGGAGGCCGGCGGGTACCTCTACGTCGCGCTGCGCGCGCCGAACGACAACTGGGACGGCTTCTACGACGACGGGATCTCGCCCCTGGTCAGCCGGCTCATCACCCAGCTGCACCTCACGGAGGGCGTGGACACCGATCGGGTCCACATCACGGGGGTGAGCCACGGCGGCTACGGGGCCTTCGTGATCGGTCCCAAGATCCCCTGGCGCTTCGCCTCCGTCCACGCCTCGGCAGCCGCTCCAACGCCCGGCCGCACCGAGGCCGTGAATCTGCGCAACACGCCCTTCTCCCTCATGGTCGGCGTGAACGACACGGCCTACGGGCGCCACGACCTGTGCGTGAAGTTCGAGGCTCGCATGAAGGAGCTGGCCGCGGCCGAGCCCGGCGCCTACCCCTTCCGCGCCTGGATCCTGCCGGAGACGGGGCACTTCGTCCCGGACAAGGACCTGGTCACCGAGCTCCTGCCCAACGTGCGCAATGCGGCCCCGGAGGCCCTGGTCTGGAAGCTCTCCGATGCCCGCCTGCGCCAGTTCTCCTGGCTCGAGGTCGACGAGGCGCGGCCCGGCGCGCAGCTGCGTGCCGAGCGCAGCGGCAACCGCGTGACCGTCAGCGGCGAGGGCGTGCCCGGCGTGTGGCTCCACCTCGACAGCTCCTGGTTCGACGCCATCGAGCCGGTCGTGATCGCGGTGGGGGATCGCGAGGAGGAGGTGTGGGTCGAGGCCGACCCCGAGGCCCTCGCGCGCCACCTGCTGGCCGTGGGCGATCCGCGGCTGGCCTGCGACATGGCCGTGTACGTCCGACTCGAGGACTGAGGCCCCAGGGAGAAGCCTCGACCCGTTCGCGGTCCCTGCGTGTGACGGGAAGGCGTGGCGTCCTCGGGGCCACTGAGTGCTCAGGGGCTCAGGGTCCTCGGGGTCTCAGGGTCCTCGGGTCCATGAGGTCCCGTGGACGGCCGCGCCTCAGGACTGCTCGCTCGCGGACTGGACCTTGTGACGCTCGAGCAGCGGGCCGAGCGTCAGCATGAACACGAAGGTCAGCACGGGCAGGCCGATCGTCTTGAAGGTCGTCCAGTCGTCCGTGCTGAGGAGCGCGCGGGTGAGCTCGTTGAGGACGGCCAGCGTGAGGAACCAGCCGATGAAGCGGCTCGTGATCCGCTCCCAGCCCTGCTGATCCAGGGCGAAGGCCTCGCCGAACACGGCCTTGAGGAACAGCCTCCCCCGCAGGCGGCCGCCGAGGAGGATCCCGGCGAAGAGCAGGTTGACGATCGTCGGCTTGAGCTTGATGAAGGTCTCGTCCCGCAGCCAGAGCGTGAGGCCGCCCATGACCAGCACGAAGACCGCCGTGACCAGCGGCACCACGGGCCAGCGCCGCTCGAGGAGGCGCGCGGCCCCGACGCTCGCCGTGATCGCGACCATGAAGGCGATCGTGGCGTAGTACAGCCCGTCGAGGCCCGCGGGGTCGGAGTCGCGCGTCGCCCGCTGGGTCACGAAGAACGTGACCAAGGGCCCGAACTCGATGGCCAGCCGGAGCAGGGGGCTCGGTGCAGTGGCCTGGCTTGCGCTCTCGGGACCGGTCATGGGGCGCAGCCTAGCGGAGGGAGCGCGCGACCTCACGCTCCGCCGCGCTGCTCCTGCCCGGCGAAGGAGGCCAGCGCGGTGGGGCAGCGAGATGGCGGCTCAGTCCCCCGCGGGTAGAGCCAGCGCGAGGAAGCGTCGGCGCACCTCGCGGATCCCAGTTCCTTCGCGCGACGGGTGGACCCGGTTCGTCAGGAGCACCGCGTACTCACCCCGCACCGGGTCGATCCAGAGCGCGGTCCCCGTGAAGCCCGTGTGGTGGAGGAGGGTCTCGCGGCCCTCGACGCCGCGCCAGCCGAGCCATGGGGCACCCTCCAGGTCGCGCACCCGCGCGACGGTTGCCGACTCCAGGAGCCGGCCCTCGTCCCGGGCGGCTCGCAGCCACTCCCGAGCGAACAGGGCGAGGTCGATCCCGGAGGCGAAGAGGCCCGCGTGTCCCGTGCCGCCACCCGCGGCCCGCGCGTTCTCGTCGTGCACGATGCCCTCCCAGAACCCACTCCCGTCTTTCCGAGCCTCGGTGGGGGCGGGTGCAGGCAGTCCAGCGGCGAGCGGTCTGCGGGTGGCCGTCACCATCCCGAGGGGCTCGAACACCCGGCGGCGCTCGAGATCGGCCAGCGCCTCCCCCGCGTGGCGCTCGACCGCGGCGCCCAGCAGGATCAGGCCCAGGTCCGAGTAGACCCGCTCCTCGCCCGGCGCGCGCTCCAGGGGAGCGCCAGCAGCGGCCGCGATCACCGCGTCCCGGCCCTCGTGCTCCCGGTACAGGGGCAGCCACGCGGGCAGCCCGGCCGTGTGGCGGAGCAGGTGGTGGAGGCGGACCTCGCTGCGACGAGGGTCCTCGCCCGCGAACGCTGGGAGGTGCTCCACGAGGCGATCCTCCAGCGACCAGCTCCCCTCCTGCTCCAGCAGCAGGGCGAGCATCGTCGAGGACACCACCTTCGTCAGGGAGGCGAGGTCGTAGAGGTGGGAGCGCTGGGTCACGGGTTCGTTGGAGGTGCTCGAGAGGGCTCCGCTCGTGGCCCAGTGCGTTGCGTCCAGCGAGCCCCACACGGCGACGGCCCCGGGGAAGGTGCCCGCGTCGACCGCCTCGTCGAGGAGCGTCGCGACCTCCGGGAATCGAGACTGCTCGCCGAGCTCGATCCGAGCGCGCTCCGCGAGGGGGGCTTCGGCGTCCCCGCCGCGGAGAGGGGCGCAGGCCGGTCCCAGGAGGGTCAGGCCGAGGAGGCCGAGGGCTCGCGTTCGGATCCGCATGGGGTGAGCC
>WTJQ01000161.1 GCA_011524785.1 Planctomycetota bacterium
GATGCCGATCGTGTCGCAGATCACCGTCATCGCCGGGCACACGATGGCGAGGGCGTGCCCCTGCCCAAGGACGTGTTCGGCGGGCTCTTCAAGGCGTTCTGGTTCGGCATCACGGTCGGCGTGATCTCGTGCGCGTCCGGGATCGCGGCTCGCGGGGGCGCGCTCGGCGTGGGCCGCGCGACCAGCCGCGCCGTGCGGGACGCCACGATCGCCGTCATCGTCGCCAACTACTTCCTCACCTGGCTGCTCTACCGATGAGCGACGACCAGCTGGAGCCGGGACCGGTGGTCCGCATGCGGGGCGTCCACAAGGCGTTCGGCGAGCGGCGCATCCTGTGCGGGCTCGACCTCGAGCTGCCTCCTGGCCGCACCCTCGCCATCATGGGCGGCTCCGGCACGGGGAAGTCCGTGGCCCTCCGCCACGTGATCGGCCTGATGCAGCCCGATGCGGGCACGGTCGAGGTGTTCGGGCAGGACCTGGCGAGCGTTGGGCAGCGAGAGCTGGCCGGCCTGCGGGAGCGCATGGGCTACGTGTTCCAGGAGGGAGCGCTGGTGGGCTGGATGAACGTCTACGACAACCTCGCCCTGCCCCTGCGTGAGCGCGAGGGTCTGAGCGAGAGCGAGGTCCGGCCGCGCGTCCTGGAGGCCATGGAGCGCGTGCACGTCGAGGGCTCCGAGCACAAGCTCCCCTCGGAGATCTCGGGCGGCATGAAGAAGCGCGTGGGGATCGCGCGCGCGCTCATCACCCGCCCCGAGCTGGTCCTCTACGACGAGCCGAACGCCGGGCTCGACCCGGAGATCTCGCGCTCCATCAACGACCTCATCCGTGAGGTCTCGGAGGCCCTGGGGGTCGCCGCGCTCGTCGTCGAGCATCGCATCGAGTGCATCGAGCGCGTCGCGGACGAGGTGCTCTTCCTCCACGAGGGGCGCGCCCACGTGCATGCCCCCACGGCCTCCTTCTTCGCCTCGGACGAGCCGCGCCTGCGTGCATTCCTGGGCCCCCTCTCGCAGCACCCCGCAGCGGTCACTACCCCATGAGAGCCAAGCAGCACGCGGTCCTCGGCCTGTTCTTCCTCGGCGTCGTCGCCGTCCTCGCCTGGTTCACCCTGTTCCAGAGCGACTTCCGCGTCGGCGGCGAGACCCGGCGCGTCACGGTCTGGCTGGAGGACGCCGGCGGGATCCGCTCGGGGGACTCGGTCCTCGTGGCCGGCGTCCGCTGGGGCAAGGTCGATCGCGTCCGCTACGACGCCTCCACGGAGGACCTGCAGCGTCGCATCCAGGTCGACCTGGTGCTCGATCAGGACGTCGCCCTCTACGAGGACCACCGGATCGAGGTGAAGGACGCCACGGTGCTCGGCGGCAAGAACCTGTCGATCGAGCCCGGGAGCCCCCTCTCGGGCCCCTTCACCGGCGAGTGGCTCGGGACCACCAAGCCCGACGTCCTCGCCGCCCTCGGCGAGGTCCTGGAGGAGAACCGCGGCAGCCTCCGGAACACGATCGCCGGGCTCGAGACCATGGTCGACGACGTCAACGCCGGACGCGGCGTCCTCGGTGCGCTGATCTCGGACGGCGAGCTGCGCGACTCCGTGGCATCGGCCGTGGCGAACGTGGAGGCCACCTTCGCGGACCTCTCCCAGGTGACCGAGCGCGTGGCGGCCGGCGAGGGCACGCTTGGCAAGCTCCTGTACGACCAGGCCCTGGCGCAGCAGATCGAGAGCGCGGTCGCGAACGTGGACGGCCTCCTGGCTCAGGCGCGTCAGGTGCTCCAGGACGCGCAGGACGGCAAGGGGACCATCGGCGCGCTCCTCGTGGACGAGGAGCTCGCCGGCGACCTGCGCAGCGCGCTCGACGACCTCGCCACGACCACCGGGCGCCTGGCTGCTGGCGAGGGCACCATCGGCAAGCTGCTCACGGACCCGAAGGTGGCCGACGACCTGCAGGTCATCACGAACGCCCTGGCGACCGGCGAGGGCACGCTCGGGCGGCTCATCCTCGAGCCCGAGGTCTATGAGGACGTCGCTGCGATCTCCGCCGACCTGCGCACCTTCTCGAGCGCGCTCGTGAGCGGGGAGGGCACCATCTCCCGGCTGGTCTACGACGACGAGCTCTACCAGGAGATCGACCGCAGCCTCCGCGTCCTCACCGGGACCCTCGAGGAGGCGCGCGAGGCGGCCCCGATCACGACCTTCGTCAACGCGGTCTTCGCAGGCTTCTGAGTTCGCAGGCTCCTGGGCGAGAAGCGGCCCGGTCAGCCCGGCGGCATCAGGCGCTCGACCCACTTGCCGATCATGTCGGCCTCCAGGTTGACCCGGTCCCCCGTGGAGAGGTCCGACAGGGTCGTGAGCTCCAGAGTGAGCGGGATGAGGGCGACGCCGAAGCGCCCACCCTCGGGGCGGACCACGGTCAGGCTCACCCCGTCGATCGTGATGCTGCCCTTGTCCACGAGGTAGCGCTCGAGGCCAGGATCGACCTGGAACCAGAGTTCCCGGCCCCCGTCCCCGCTCTCCACGACCTCGGCCACGGCACCCCCACCGTCCACGTGGCCGCTCACCAGGTGCCCGTCCAGGCGGGCCCCCATGCGGAGAGCGCGCTCCAGGTTCACCCTCCGGCCAGGGGCCAGGGCCTCGAACCAGGTGCGCTGCAGGGTCTCCCGAGAGAGGTCGAAGGCCATCGCGCCGTCCTCGGAGAGGGCGGCGACCGTCAGGCAGGCGCCGCTGACGGCGATGGAGTCGCCCAAACCAACTTCCCACGAGATCCGGTCAGGGCGGGCCAGGAGGAGGCGGACGCCCTCACC
>WTJQ01000452.1 GCA_011524785.1 Planctomycetota bacterium
CCCTACGCGCGCGACTGCTGGCCGGAGCGGCCCCGCCGGCCGACCCCGTGGGCCTCGCCGACCTCCTGGCGATCGCCGCGGAGAACAGCCGGGAGTACCAGACCCGGCGGGAGGGGCTCTACCGCGCGGCCCTGGACCTCGCCCTCGAGCGCTGGCGCCTGAGCACCATCGCCTCCGCCGGGGCGGACGCGGGCCTCGACGGCACGGGGAACGACGCGAACCTGCTCGACTTCTCCGACGACAGCACCTCGGTCGCGGGAGGGGGGAGCGTCGGCTTCTCGCGGCTTCTCGGCACTGGAGCCACCATCGTCGGCTCGATCGGCGCGAGCCTGTTCCGGGTCGTGACCACGGGGGACACCACGCAGGTGACCTCGGACCTCTCCCTCTCGATCACCCAGCCGCTGCTGCGCGGGGCCGGTCGCCGCATCACGCTGGAGCCGCTCACCCAGGCGGAGCGCAACCTCGTCTACGAGGTCCGGTCCTTCGAGCGCTACCGCCGCGAGTTCGCCGTGCAGGTGGCCCAGCGCCTGTACGGCCTGCTCCAGCAGGTCGCGGTCCTGGAGAACCAGGAGGCGAACTATCGCAACCTGGTGGCCCTCCGCGAACGCAACGAAGCGGTCGCGGCCGCGGGCCGCCTCTCCCAGATCGAGGCCGACCAGGCCCAGCAGAACGAGGTTCGCTCCGAGGGGCAGCTGGTCTCGCAGCGCGCCAACCTCGCGCGCACGAAGGACAACCTGATGCTCTTCCTCGGGCTGCCCGTGAAGACGCCGCTGGAGTTCGATCGAGGCGAGTTCTCGGCCCTGGAGGCGATCGCGTCCGAGGAGCAGGTCCTCGACGAGGTCGGGGCCATCGAGGCTGCCCTGGAACAGCGCCTCGAGTACCTCACGACGCTGGACGAGCTCACCGACGCGGAGCGGAAGGCGTACATCGCGCGTGACGCGCTCCGGATCGGGCTGGACGTGGACGCTCGCCTCTCGCCGTCCTACGACGTGGATGGCGGCCTGCAGTACGACTGGCAGAGCACCTCCTGGACCGCGGGCCTGAGCCTCGACCTGCCCTGGAACCGCATCCCGCAGCGCAACAGCTACCGCAACGCGCTCATCACCCTCGAGGTGCGCAAGCGCGCGGTGGAGGCGGAGACCGATGGGATCGTCGCGTCGGTCCGCGACGCCATCCGGGTCCTCGACAACGCGCGCATCAGCTTCCAGCTGCAGGAGATCGCGGTCGAGATCGCCGAGCGCCGGGTGGAGAGCACCCGCCTGAACCTCGACTACGGCCAGGCCAGCACGCGAGACGTGCTGGAGTCCGAGGAGGCCCTCCGGGAGGCCCGCAACAGCCGCGCCTCGGCCCTCGTCAGCCTCACCCTCGCGCGCCTCGACCTCCTCCTCGAGCTGGAGGCCCTGCGGGTCGACGGCGAGGGGATCACCTTCGACCAGGACCTCATCGCCTCGATCGAGGCCCAGCCCACGCCATGAAGACCAGCACCCTCATCTGGACCGTCGGGATCCTCGCCACCATCGGAGGCGTCGGCTATGCCGCCGTCGAGCTCGAGTGGATGCGCCCCGAGGAGGAGGTCGCTCTCGAGGGCGCCGAGGTCCGTCGTGGCCCGCTCCGCATCAGCGAGACCGTCCGCGGCAACCTGGAGGCGCGCAACGCCGTCGTCCTCCGCAGCGAGATCGAGCGCGGCACCACGATCCTCTACCTCATCGACGAGGGCACCGAGGTGAGCCCCGGCGAGCTGATCTGCGAGCTCGATGTCTCCGAGTTGGAGGATCGTCAGGTCGAGCAGGAGATCACGGTCAACCGGGCGAAGGCGAGCCTGACCAAGGCCGAGGAGCAGTACGCGATCCAGGAGATCCAGAACCGGACGGACACGGCTCAGGCCGAGCTCCAGCTGCGGTTCGCCAAGATGGACCTGGAGAAGTACGTGGGCCGCGAGGGCGCCACGATCGGCGATGACGACCTGATCCTCTCGGAGTGGCAGCACGAGCTGCAGAAGCTCGATGAGACGATCCTCCTGCGGGAGCAGGAGCTGACCCAGTCCGAGCGCGACCTCGAGTTCACCCGAGAGCTGGTCAGCCGGGACTTCGCTGCCCAGCAGGAGCTCGTCGACGACGAGATCGCCTTCGAGCGCGCGCGCGTGGCCCTGGGCCAGGCCCGCCGCGAGAAGGCGCTCACCATGGAGTACAACTACGAGCGGACCCTCCAGGAGCTCCAGGAGGAGATCGAGACGCGCCAGCGTGACCTCGAGAAGACGGATCGTCAGGCTCGCGCGAAGATGGCCGACTTCCAGGCCGAGGTCGAGAGCGCGGGCTTCACCCTCCAGCGTGAGGAGGAGAAGCTGGCGAAGATCCTCGAGCAGATCGAGAAGAGCCGCATCATCTCTCCCGCGTCAGGCATCGTCGTCTACGCCCGCGAGCGGAGCCGCTGGGGTTCAGGTGACCCGATCCAGGAGGGCACCGAGGTCCGGGAGCGTCAGGACATCGTCACGATCCCTCAGGCCGGCGGGATGGTCGCCGAGGCGAAGCTCCACGAGACCAGCCTCAAGAAGGTGACCGCCGGCCAGAAGTGCCTCGTGCGCGTCGACGCCCAGCCGGGCCAGGTGTTCGAGGGGCGCGTCTCGTTCGTCGCGACCCTCCCGGACTCCGGCTCCTGGTGGAGCAATCCCAACCAGCGGGTCTACCGCTCCGAGGTGGTGCTCGAGGAGGGCAATGACGACATGCGACCTGGCATGTCCTGCAGCATCGAGATCCTCGTCGAGGACCTGGAGGACGTCTGCTACGTCCCGCGCC
>WTJQ01000651.1 GCA_011524785.1 Planctomycetota bacterium
CCCTATCCTCTGGGAACGCTCGCGGCTCACGCTGGCGGGAGCAGCCCCCCTCGAGAACCATGCAGGACACCCCCATGCCCGCGCGGATGAAGATCGGCGAGGGCCGGATCAGCGGCGCCCTCTCGATCGTGTTCGGATCGATCGCGGTCGGTGGCGTGCTCTGCTTCCACTTCCCCGAGCTCCTGACCACGCCGGAGTTCCGGGCCGAGTACGACGTGGCCGCCCTGCGGAACGTCCTGGCCGGCTGCATCCTGGTCGCGTTCGCCTTCGCCCTGCGGAGCCTCATCGCGAACCAGGCCAAGCGCGCGGGCCTCGTCGGCGGAGGACTCGCAGCCCTCTCCCTCGTGCTCGGGGGCGCCGGAGTGGAGGTCGAGAGCGTCGGCGAGAGCGGGTTCTACCTGAGCCTCGACTGGCTGCTGCTCGACCTGATCGCGATGGCGCTCGTCTTCGTGCCCCTCGAGCTGTTCTTCCCCAAGCGGACCCAGCAGACCAAGTTCCACCCCGAGTGGCGCACGGACCTGGCGTACTTCGTCATGGCCCACCTGTTCGTCCAGGGGATCGCCGCCATGAGCGAGAGGCCCGTGCGCCTGTTCTTCACGGGCCTCGCCGCGGACCTGGACACGCTCCGCGCCGCGGTGGGCTCCCTGCCGTTCCTCGTGCAGGTCTTCCTGGCGCTCCTGTCGGCCGACCTCTGCCAGTACGCGCTGCACAGGCTCTTCCACACGGTGCCGTACCTGTGGCGCTTCCACGCCGTCCACCACAGCACGCGCGCGCTCGACTGGCTGGCGGGCTCGCGCCAGCACCTGGTGGACGTCGTCGGCACGCGCGTGTTCGTGTACCTGCCGCTCTTCGTCCTCGGCTTCTCGCCGGCGGTGTTCTACGCATACGTCGCCGTCGTCGCGATCCACGCGGTCCTGAACCACACCAACACGCGCCTCCGCTACGGCTGGCTGGAGTGGTTCATCGTGTCCCCCAGGATCCACCACTGGCACCACGCCAACGACCCGGCCGCGTACGACAAGAACTTCTGCGTCCACTTCCCCTGGATCGACCGCCTCTTCGGCACGTTCCACGCGCCGGGCGACAGCTGGCCCGAGCGCACGGGCCTCGACGACGCCGCCTTCCCGACCGGCTTCCTGGCCCAGCAGGTGGACCCCTTCCTCCGGGACCCGCTCGCGAGCCGTCCCGAGGGGCCCGTCTCCACGCGCTGAGTCCGCGCCTCGGTCCGAGGCGCGAGCTGCAAGGGCTCGCGGGGGGCACGCCGTTGCCCTAGGTTGGGGTCATGCCCCTCAGCCGCTCGCCCCGCCCCAGCCGTCGCGCCCTGCTGCGCGGCGCCGGAGCGACGCTGGCCCTGCCCTGGCTGAGCTCCTGGGCCGAGGCCCAGGGAGCGGCGGTGAGCGCGCCCCTGCGGCTCGGGTTCTTCTTCATGCCGAACGGCGTGCTCCCGAAGGCCTGGCAGGTCGAGGGCCAAGGCTCCGACTTCCAGCTCTCCGAGACCCTTGCCCCACTCGCGGCTCATCGTGACCGCCTGACCGTCCTCTCGGGCCTGCGCAACCGCAACAGCCTGACCGGCGAGGGCCACTACGTGAAGACCACCGCCCTGCTGTCCGGCGCTCCCGTGCATCGGACCGGGGGGCGCGACCTGCGGGTGGGCACGAGCATCGACCAGGTCGCCGCTCAGGCGCGCGGACACCTCACGCCGCTGGCCTCCCTCGAGCTGAGCCTCGAGCCGGTGCGGAACATCGTCGACATGGGGTACAGCACGGTCTACGGAGCGCACGTCTCGTGGAGCGCGCCCGAGCGACCGGTGCCGCGCGAGCGCAGCCCGCGAGCCGTCTTCGACCGGCTCTACCGCGCCTCGTCCCTGGGCGCCGACCCCCGCCACGCCTCCATCCTCGACGTGGTGCGCCAGGACGCTCGGTCCCTGCGAAGCCGCGTCTCCTCCGAGGACGGTGAGAAGGTCGAGGAGTACCTGGAGGGCGTCCGCGCCCTCGAGACGCGGGTGGCCGCGTTCAGCGACCGGGACCGCTCGGATCGCGCGGCGGTCGCCGCGGGAGCGCGCCCCGAGCGCGACCTGCCCGACGCCTTCCCGGCGTACGCGCGCCTCATGCTCGAGCTGCTCGCCCAGGCCCTGATCACCGACACGACACGCATCGCCAGCCTCATGTGGGGCAACGCCGTGTCCGGCCGCAGCTTCTCCTTCCTCGACGGAGTCTCCGGCGGGTTCCACCCGCTCAGCCACCACGAGAACGACCCGGCCAAGCAGGCGCAGTACGCGCGCATCAACCGGTGGCACGTGGAGGAGCTCGCCTGGCTCGCGGATCGACTGGCCTCCGTTCCCGAGGGGCCCGACGGGAAGAGCGTCCTCGACCACTGCGCCCTGCTGTTCGGCTCGGGGCTGCGCGACGGCAACGCCCACTCACCGCACGACCTCCCGATCGCCCTGGTCGGTGGAGCCTCGGGCGCCCTGCGCACGGGCCAGCACCTGGCGAGCCCCATGCACACCCCGCTCTGCCACGTGTACGTCGACCTCCTCAACGCCTTCGGGGTGCCGACGACGCGCTTCGGCGACGCCGAGGGCGGGCTCCCCGGTCTCTGCGCCTGAGAGTCCCGCCTGGGATGGCCGGGGCGGCGTGACCGCGACAGCGCGACTGCTGCCGCTCAGCCCAGGAAGCGCTTCACCAACGCCCCGAGGAGGAGCGCTCCGATCCCCGTGAGCATCAGCCAGGTCGGGGCCGGCGTCACGTTGCGTCGCACGGACCAACCCGCGCTCACGAGGTT
>WTJQ01000575.1:0-1293 GCA_011524785.1 Planctomycetota bacterium
GTGTGCGAGGCTGCCGCGCTGTGCACTCGGGCGCGGCGCTCGGGCTACCGCGCTGTGCACTCGGGCGCGGCGCTCGGGCTACCGCGCAGTGATCCTCTCGGGCGTCACGAGGCGCGCGGGTGCGCCTGGTCGTAGACCTCGCGCAGCCGCTCGATCGAGAGGTGCGTGTAGATCTGGGTCGTGACCAGGTGGGCGTGCCCGAGGAGCTCCTGCACGCTGCGGAGGTCCGCGCCGCGGTCGAGCAGGTGGGTGGCGAAGGAGTGCCGCAGGGTGTGGGGCGTGGCGCGACGGACGATGCCGGCGCGCAGGCAGCAGCGCTCGACGACGCGCTCGAGGGTGCGCACCGAGAGGCGCGCGCCGCTGGGGCCGAGGAACACCGCCTCGGTGGCGTTGGCGCGCGGCTGGGGGCGCTCGGGGTCGGCGAGGTAGGCCTCCAGCGCGCTGATGGCGAAGCTGCCGAGCGCGACGAGGCGCTCCTTGCCGCCCTTGCCGAGGACGCGGGCGGTGCCGCCCCCGAGGTCCAGGTCGTCCTGGTCGAGGCCGACGGTCTCGGAGGCGCGGGTGCCCGCGCTGTACATGAGCTCCAGCAGGGCTCGGTCGCGCAGGCCCTGGTGGGTGGAGGTGTCGGGGGAGTCGAGCAGGGCGCCGATCTCCTTCTCGCTCAGCACCCCCGGGAGGGTGCGGGCCGTCCGGCGGCGGCGCAGGCCGAGCGCCGGGCTGGCCTCGAGCACGTCCTCCTGGACGAGCCACTTGAGGAGCCCGCGCACGCTGGAGAGCTTGCGCTGGACGGTGCTGCCCGCGAGCTCGGCGTCCTCGAGGCGCGCGAGCCAGGCGCGCAGGGCGCGGGGCTTGATCTGGGTGGGGTGGTCGATCCCGCGGTCGTCGCAGAAGGCCGCGAAGTCGGCGAGGTCGCCGCCGTAGGCCTGGAGCGTGTGCTCGGAGGCGCCGCGCGCGTCCCGGAGGCGCACGAGGTAGCGATCGATCCACTCGTCCATGGCCCGAGGATCGAGCGTCGAGGGCGGCGATTGCAAGGAGGGCGTGGCGTGGAGGCGGGAATGGGCGCGCGGCGTGCAACCGCGAGCCGCCCGGATCGTCCCCGGGGTGGGAGTGCGGGGTCCTGGTGGGGCGGCGGCCTCGGCAGCCTGGCCGGCCGACGTGCGCGCAGGCTTCGTCCCCGATCCGCTCGTGGAGGCCCGGTCCCGGACCGAGCGAACCCGCGGCTCCAGACGCAGGACCGCCGGACTCAGCGTCGCCGGCGACGCGGGGCCGGCTCCTCGCTGGCCTCGGGGCCGG
>WTJQ01000575.1:1393-2781 GCA_011524785.1 Planctomycetota bacterium
CGGACTCAGCGTCGCCGGCGACGCGGGGCCGGCTCCTCGCTGGCCTCGGGGCCGGCACCAGGGGCCGCGCTGCGGGCGGCGGCGGCCTTGGCGGCCCAGGCGTCGAGGAGCAGCTCCCGGGAGCGCGGGTTGATGCCGGCGGTGAACCCGGCGTCTCGCGCCTTCTCGGCCACGGCGGCGAAGGCCTCCTCGGCGCTGGCCTGGCTCCGGGCGAAGGCCTCCAGGGCCTCGACCCGCCCCTGCAGGGCGACGAGCTCCGCGGCCTGGCGCGTGACGGTCGCCTCGAGGTCCTCCGCGACCTGGGAGTCGCCCGAGCGCGGCGCGAGGAGCAGGCCGGTGCAGGCGGCGAGGACGGGCAGGGCGGTGCGGGAGAGGGCCATGGAGGCGGGATCGGCCGCGGTGCCCCGGCGTCTTGAAGGGGATCCGGGCCGTGTCCCTCTCGGGGCTCGGGACGCCTGCATGCGGCCGGGCGTGCCTCCTGGCGGCCTCCCTGTGCCATAGTGGGGCCCATGAAGCGACTCCTCGCTCCCCTCGCGGCCGCGCTGGCCCTCGCCGGCGCCGCCCAGGCCCAGATCAAGGTGGGGGACCAGGCCTCCCACACGTTCCGCTCGGCCCCGGCCGGCGGCCTCGGCGTCCAGAGCCTCCAGGACCTGCGCGGCAAGCCGGTCCTGGTGGAGTTCTGGGGCACCAGGTGAGGCCCCTGTGTCGGGGGGTCCGTGCCGGCCACCATCAAGCTCAAGGAAGAATTCGGTGACGCCCTCGCGGTGGTCCTGGTCGAGAGCCAGGGCGCCGACGAGGAGCGCTTCATGAAGTTCGCGGCCAAGAAGAAGTGGCTCGGGCGCGACCTCATGTGGACGCGCGAGCGCCCCTTCAGCACCGGGGCCCGCGGGCTCCCGAACTTCGTGCTCCTCGACGAGGAGGGGCGCGTGGTGCTCAAGGGCAACCCGCTCTCGATGCACGGTCAGATCGAGGACGAGATCGGGGCCGCCATCGCCCGCGCCCGCAAGGGACCCCGCAACCTGCCGAAGGCCGCCAGCAAGGTGCGCTCGCTCGCCAGCAAGGGGCAGTGGGCCAAGGCCCAGAAGCAGCTGGACCGCGACCTGCCCAAGGCGAGCGGCAGCGACGCCGCGGCGCTCGAGGCCGAGGCCGCCGAGCTGGACCGCCGCTTCGACGCGGAGCTCGCGCGGGCGACGTGGCTGCTGGAGAACGGGCATCCCCTCCGCGCGGAGGAGCTGGTCGACGCCCTGATGAAGGGCGTGAAGGGCGACGACGCCCTGACGGCGCGCGTGCAGTCGGTGCTCGACCTCGTGGAGGCCGCCGACGACGAGGTGGCGGCGGCGAAGGCCCTGGCGCGCCTGGAGGCCTCGCTGTACGAGGACGGACCGGAC
>WTJQ01000095.1 GCA_011524785.1 Planctomycetota bacterium
CTCGCGCTCGGCGCGGACGCCATCGCCGTCAGCAATGCCGCGCTCCAGGCCATCGGCTGCCTCGGCATGCGCGCCTGCCACACCAACAACTGCCCCGTGGGCATCGCGACCCAGAAGGAGCACCTGCGTGCCCGCCTCGAGGTGCAGCTCGCCGCGGCTCGCCTCACCCGCTACTTCGAAGCCACCGTCGACCTCATGAAGATCCTCTCCCGCGCCTGCGGTCACCGTCACCTCGACGCCTTCCGGCCCGAGGACCTCACCACCTGGAAGCGCGAGATGGCCGACCTGTCCGGGGTCGCCTTCGCTGGCGTCGGGGGAGTGGAACGATGAGCGATCGCAAGGCACTGGTCTGGCACAAGGTGCTCGAGCCGGACGAGCTCGAGGAGGGGCGCGTGAAGACGGTCGTCGCAGGGCACACGTCGCTCTGCATGACCCGCTTCGAGGGCCAGTCGGCCGCGCTCGACAACCGCTGCCCCCACCAGGGCGGTCCGCTCGGCGAGGGCTCGATCGAGAACGGACTGCTGCGCTGTCCCTGGCACGGCTGGGACTACCACCCGTGCACGGGCAAGGCGCCCGGGTTCGATGACGGCGTCGAGACCTACCAGGTCGAGGATCGCGAGGACGGCGTGTACGTCGGCCTCCCCGAGGAGGAGGCTCACACGCGCACCGTCACGGACGTCATGGCCGAGACCATGACGGCCTGGGGCGTGGACACGGTTTTCGGGATGGTGGGGCACTCGAACCTGGGGCTCGCCGACGCCCTGCGACGCCAGGTCGAGGGCGGGAAGCTGCGCTACTTCGGCATCCGCCACGAGGGCGCTGCGGCCTTCGCATGCTCGGGCTACGCCAAGCTGACGGGACGCCCCGCGGCCTGCCTGACCATCGCGGGCCCCGGCGCGACGAACCTGCTGACGGGCCTCTGGGACGCCAAGGTGGACCGCGCTCCCGTGCTGGCCCTCACTGGACAGGTCGACACCCAGGTCCTGGGGCCGGGCGCGTTCCAGGAGATCGACCTCAAGTCGGCCTTCGACGCGGTGAGCTCCTTCAGCCAGCCCGTCCTGGGAACGAGCAAGCACGCGGAGCTCATGAGCCTCGCCCTCAAGCACGCCACGCTCGAGCGTGACGTCGCCCACCTCATCTTCCCCGACGAGGTCCAGACCCTGCCCGCGGGTGAGGGCGCAGCCGCCGGGGCCCCCGAAGGTCGCGTCGCGAATCAGCAGTTCGCCCCCCCGGCCGAGGCCCTCGAGGAGGCTGTCGGGCTGCTGCGTGACGCCAAGCGACCCGTCGTCGTCGTGGGGCACGGAGCGCGCTTCCACATGGAGGCCATCACCGCCCTCGCCGAGCAGCTCGATGCTCCGGTCCTGACGACCTTCAAGGGCAAGGGGCTCATCGCCGACGCCCATCCGCTGGCCTGCGGCGTCCTCGGCCGCTCGGGGACCTCGATCGCGTCGTGGTTCATGAACGAGGCGGACCTGCTCCTGGTCCTCGGCGCGTCCTTCTCGAACCACACCGGCATCACGCCGAAGATCCCCACCATCCAGGTCGACTTCGACCCGATGGCGCTCGGACGCTTCCACCCCATCACCGTTCCGGTCCTGGGCGAGCTCTCCGTCACGACGCGCCTCCTCAGCGAGGCCCTCGAGGGCGGCACGGCCGCCATCGATCCGCGCGAGGAGATCGCAGCACGCTGGGCGATCTGGCGCGAGGAGAAGGCCCGCCGCAGGCAGGACGACCGCGGGAAGGGTCTGAACTCGGCCCTGGTCTTCGAGGCCCTCACCCACGCCGTCGACGAGGACGCCGTCCTCGCAGTGGACGTCGGCAACAACACCTACTCGTTCGGACGCTACTTCGAGTGCCAGCGCCAGGACGTGCTCATGTCGGGCTACCTGGGGTCGATCGGCTTCTCCCTGCCGGCCGCCATGGGCGCATGGGCCGCCGTGGGCAGCGAGCGCCAGGTCGTCTCGGTGAGCGGTGACGGCGGCTTCGGGCAGTACATGGGTGAGCTGACGACGCTCGTGAAGTACGGCATGAACATCACCCACGTCCTCCTGCACAACGCCGAGCTCGGCAAGATCAGCAAGGAGCAGCGCGCTGGGGAGTGGGACGTGTGGGAGACCTCGCTCCAGAACCCCGACTTCGCGCGCTTCGCGACGAACTGCGGGGCCCTCGGGATCCGCGTCGAGCGCGCGGACGAGCTCGAGGACGCGCTCGCACGCGCGCTGGCGCACGACGGCCCGGCCCTCGTCGAGGTCATGACCGACGCGGAGCTGATCTGAGGTCATGGAGTTCGCGGTCCAAGCCGGAGTGACCGCGCTGGGCGCCTACCTGGCGGCCGGCGTCCTCTTCGCCGTGCCATTCCTCCTCGTGGGTGCCGGGCGGCTCGACGCCGATGCCCGAGAGGGGACCTGGGGCTTCCGCCTGCTCGTCCTCCCGGGCGTCGTGGCCCTCTGGCCGCTCCTCGCACGGCGCTGGATGCGCGGCGACCAGGCCGAGGAGCGCAGCCCTCATCGGAGCGCGGCAAGGAGGTGTGCGTCGTGATCGCCCCCCTTCGAAGCAGGCATCGCCTCATGACGGCCACCCTCGCCCTCCTGGCGCCGCTCGGGGTGGCCGCAGGGCTCGCCGCTCGGCCGACCTGGCCCGGGAGCGTTCCGCGCCCCGCCCCTGAGGGTCTCGTGATGACCCCAGGCCTCGGCTGGGAGCTCGGGATGGGGTGGGAGGCCGGAGCCCTCCTCCTCGCTCCGCCGCGTGAGGCCCGCGCCCCGCGCGTGCTGGTCTACGC
>WTJQ01000117.1 GCA_011524785.1 Planctomycetota bacterium
CGAGGAACACGGCGAGGGTCAGCTGCAGGAGAGCGACCGTCACCACGCGCCCCGTCCGGCGCAGCAGCTCCGTGGAGCGGAGCCAGACCAGGGCCCCGAACGGGGAGCGCCCGGCCCACCACGGCATCCGGCGTCGTGCCGCCCCCGCGTCCGTACCCATGGCGGCCACGCCGCCACTCCCCGACCGCACGCGCGCCAGACGCTCGGCCAGGTCGCGGCTGGTGGCGAGGGACACCTCGCGGAAGTCCACGGGCAGGCGCACGGTCACCTCGTACAGCAGCGCCAGCACGAGCACGCACACGAGCAGCCGCGGGGCGGCCTCCCCCCACCTGGTCGCGTCCATGGCCCAGGTGAAGGGAGCCAGGGGGGCGGTGCCCCAGCGCGCGAGCGGGTGCTCGAGGAGGTCGCGGATCCGCGCCCCGTCGAGGCCCCCGTCCGGGAACAGGGTGCGCACCTCCGTGAGCACGAGCGGGATGCCGAGGAGGATCGGGAGCAACAGCAGCCGGAGGAGGCCGCGGGGCACGCGTGCAGCGAGCCGGCTCGCGAGCCCGTCCGAGGCTCCGAGTGCGAGCGCGAGGAGCTGCGCCACGATCGGGATGAGCAGGATCGCGAGGGCTGCACCCCCCCAGGCGTGCAGGGGCGACGTCATGTTGCGCGCGAGGAGGGCGCCGAGCACGACGGCGAACGGTACGCCACGCACGACCATCCTCGAGAGCCGGTAGCGAACGAGCGCCGCGCGTGGGACGGGAGCCGCAAGCAGGCGCTCGAGCTCCTCGGGGGGCAGGTAGACGCCTCGGTGGGCGATGCCGTTGACGACCGCGATCAGCAGCAGCGCTCCCAGCATGACGCCGGCGAGCTGGCGCCGCAGGGCGCCCTCGGCCGCTCCCTCGAAGAGCGGCGGCTGGACCAGGGCGCCCCCGATCCAGGCCCCCAGCAGGACGACCACGAGCAGCGCGGAGAGGAAACCCCGCGGCGTGCGGAGGCTGCGCAGCAGGCCGCGCCTCCAGGCACGCCGCTGGAGGCGAGCCAGCGTGGCCAGGCCCGCGCTCACGGAGCCTCGGACTCCCCGTCCGTGAGGGCGAGGAAGACCTCCTCCAGGCTCGCGGCGCCTCTGGCCGCGCGCAGCTCCTCGAGCGTGCCGGAGAACACCGCGCGCCCCGACGAGAGGACGAGCAGGCGGTCGGCCATGGCCTCGACGAGATCGAGCTGGTGGGACGAGAGGACCACCGCCGTGCCCTGGGCTGCGAGGTCGCGGATGGCGTCCCGCGCCCCGCGGATCCCGCGGGGATCGAGTCCGGCCAGCGGCTCGTCCAGGAGGACCACCGCCGGATCGGCGAGCCAGGCCTGAGCGATCGCCAGCTTCTGCCGCATCCCGCGCGAGAGCTCCGAGCCCAGGGCCGAGGCACGCTCCGCCAGCTCGAAGCGCTCGAGCAGCTCGCGTCCGCGGTCCCGGTGATCGCCGACGCCGTACAGGCTGGCCGTGAACTCGAGGTGCTCGGCCACGGTGAGGGCCTCGAAGGGGCGCGGGTCGTCCGGCACCCAGGCGAGGCGTCGCTTGGCCTCGACCTCCTCTCGAGCGAGGTCACGACCCGCGACCTCGATGGCGCCCTCCTGGAGCGGCAGCACGCCGGCGATGCTGCGCAGGGTCGTGGTCTTGCCCGCCCCGTTCGGCCCCAGGAGTCCGAGGACCTCCCCTGCCTGCACCGAGAAGGAGAGGCGATCCACCGCCCGCTGCGCTCCGTAGCTGCGGGTCAGCTCGCTGACGCGCAGGACGGTCGGCCGTGCGGCCGTGCCCTCGGGCTCAGCCATCGAGCCAGTCGTCCAGGGACGTCGGCGGGCGCGCGATCAGCGCCTCCTGACCGTCGTCCACCACCGGGCGCTGCAGCAGACGCGGCTCGCGCGCGACCAGATCGAGCAGCGCATGCGCGTCGTCGTCCTGCTTGCCGCCTGCCTCGGCGAACAGCCCGTCCCCCAGGCGGACGAGGGCCCGCGCGTCGCCCCCCAGCCGCTCGACGAGCCCGTCCAGCTCAGCGCGATCGAGGGGCTCCTCCAGGTACAGGCGCACCTCGTGCGGGTGGCCGCGCGTCTCGAGGAGAGCCAGGGCGGCGCGCGACTTGGAGCAGCGCGGATTGTGCAGCAGCACGACCGGCCCTCGGCTCGCAGCGCTCATGGGCCCGGCGCTCAGCGATCCGCGGGGCGGACGCTGATGTCCCCGTTGACGACCAGGCGGCAGCCGAGGCGCGCACCCTCCTCGCCCGTCGCCATCTCCACGGTCTCGAGCTCCTCGTCGTCGGGGGCGTTGACCTGATCGGCGCCCTCGGTGATGACGACGCAGCAGGTCCCGCAGGAGCCGACGGTGCACCCGAAGTCCGCGGGCGCGTTGTTGGACTGGCAGTGATCGAGGAAGCTCGTGCCCGCCTCGACCTCGTGGGTCTCGCCGGTCTTCAGGAAGGTGATCTTGGGCATGGGGCTGGGGGAGCGGGTCGCGCTCCGAGCGCGACGGCGTCTCCGTCAGCGGAAGAATAGGGGCGGCCGCGACCCGGCTCCAGACCCCTCGCGCGCCAATCGCTCGCCTGTGCCCTGCCTGGGGGCTAGCCTCCCCCTGTGCGCGTACTCGCCCTCTGCGCGGTCCCCCCCTGGCCCGTGGTGGACGGGGGACGCCGCCGAACCCTGGAGCTGCTGGTGGCCCTGGCCCGGCGGGTCGAGGTCGAGGTCTGCGCCGTCCGCGAGCCGGGCCCCGAGCGCCCCCTGCCCGTGGACGCTGACGCGTTCCGGGCC
>WTJQ01000127.1 GCA_011524785.1 Planctomycetota bacterium
CGCGCTGGTCCTCCCCGACGAGGCGGAGATCGCAGCCCTCGTCGAGGCGACTCGGTCCGCGGCCGGACGCTGAGCGAGCCCTGAGGTCCGGCTCCCAGGAGGACCCGATCCGCCTTGGTCCAGAGGTCCCGCGGTCCTAGCCTGCGCTGAATGCAGGAGCCCGGCTCGACCTCCGTCCCGTCCCCCGTCGTTGCTGCGACCCCGGCCGAGGCCTGCGCCCGGGTGGCGGGCGAGATCCACGAGCTGCTGGCTGCCGGCGCGCGCGCCGGCGCGCCGACGGTCCTCGGGCTCGCCACCGGCGGCACGATGGTCGGGGTCTACAGCGCGCTCGTGGAGCGTCTGGCGGGCGAGCCGGTCGACCTGTCGCGCGTGACCACCTTCAACCTCGATGAGTACCTGGGGCTCGCGGATGGCGACCCACGCTCCTTCCGGAGCTTCATGGCGCAGCATCTCTTCGGCCCTGCCGGGTTCGCGCCCGAGCGCTGCCACTTCCCGGACGCCGCTCTGGCGGCCGAGCAGCCAGGGCTCGCCGGCGAGGCCTACCAGGCGCTGATCGCGCGGCACGGCGGGCTCGACCTGCAGCTGCTGGGGATCGGTCGCAACGGGCACGTCGCCTTCAACGAGCCGGGGACTCCGGAGGCAGCCTCCACGCGGGTCGTGCCGCTCCACGAGCACACGCGGGCCGATGCTGCGCCCTCTTTCGGAGGCCTCGAGCACGTCCCGACCCACGCGATCACCATGGGGCTGCTCGAGATCCGCGCCGCGCGTCGGCTTCGACTGCTGGCGTTCGGTGAGGCCAAGGCCGCGGCCATCCACGCCGCACTCGTCGCGCCGGTGGATCCGGCGTGCCCGGCGAGTCTCCTTCGCAACCACGCGGACCTCGAGGTCCTGCTCGATGGCGCCGCCGCCTCCGCCCTCGGCGCCTGAGCTCCTGGTCGGGGTCGATGGGGGCGGCACCTCCCTTCGCGTCGCCCTCGTGGAGCGTGGATCGACGGGGCTCCTGCGGCTCGGCGGCCGCAAGGGACTCCAGGACTGGCCAGGCCTCGCAGGCTTCACTCCCGTTCCGATCGCACGCCAGCGCGCGGAGCGCGAGGCCCCGCGGCTCGACGAGGCCGAGCGCCTCGAAGGCCGCGCGCGGCTCGAGACGCTGGCCAGCGCCATCCACGAGGTGTGTGCGGGGCTCCCCAAGGCGCGGCTGCGCCTCGGGCTCGCCCTCGCGGGCGACAAGACCGAGGACGGGCGTGGCATCTGCGTCATGACGCACGGGCCGCGGCAGCCGGCGCTGCTCGACGAGCTCGAGCAGGCGCTCCGGGGTCGTCAGGTGGAGCTGGTGACGCCCTTGGCCGCGCTGGGCTCCGATGGCACGGACGCGGGGCACGGCGAGGAGTGCGCGGAGGGTGGTGCCTTCGCAGGCGTCGAGGACGCGCTGCTCGTGCAGGTGGGGACGGGGGTCGGTGAGGCCGTCAAACGGGGTGGTCGGGTCCTCAGCGTTCCAGAGCTCCGCGAGCTCCATGCGCCCCCTTGGCTCGCGGAGTCCGCTGGCGGGCTCACCGTCGAGGAGTGCGCGGGGCTGGGGCCGATCGGCCGTCGGCTGGCGGCGGGCTCCGACCACGGGCTGCGGCCCCTCGACGCCGCGCGGCGGGGGGACCCGCTCGCGCAGTCGCTCCTCGCAGACGGGGCGCAGGCCCTGGGAGCCTGGTGCGCCGAGCGAGTCGCACGCCTGGGGGGCGGCAGCCCTCGCATCGTCCTCGGCGGCCGTGCGCGGACGCTCTGGGAGGACGAGGCCTTCGCGGCGTGGCGCCGGGCCTTCATGGGCGCCGTGCCTGCAGGCTGCGAGGTCCTCGCTTCGCGCCTCGACCACCCGGCCCTCCTCGGAGCCGCGGCGCGCGCGGCGAGCCTCGCCTAGAGCCTCGGGCGGAGCGGCTGACGGCCGGCCCTGGATCCATCGTCCCGCAGTCCCCATGCTCCACGGGTGCTCGCGATCGGCGCCCCCCCCGAAGCTCCGGTGCTGGAGTCCACCCTGCAGGGCGGGCTCTCCGCGCTCGACGGAGTCGTGCTCCTCACGGTCCTCGCGGCCGTCACCTGGCTCGGGCACGCGCGCTCGGGCAAGCAGACCGAGCTGAAGGACTTCTTCCTCGGCGGGCGCTCGCTGCCCTGGTGGGCCGTGGCGGCCTCGATCGTCGCCACCGAGATCTCGGCCGTCACCTTCGTGTCCCTCCCGTCGGTGGTGTGGCGCGAGGGGGGCAACCTCACCTACCTGCAGATCGGCCTGTTCGGTTCCCTGGTCGCGCGCGCCGTGGTCGGCTACGTCCTCGTCCCGGCCTACTACGAGCGCGAGCTCTACAGCCCGTACGACTACGTGGCCCAGCGCTTCGGCGAGGCCGGGCGGCGCGTGACCACGGCCCTCTTCACGCTCGGGGGCATCCTGGGGCAGAGCGCTCGCGTCTACCTCACGGCCGTCGTGTTCGAGGTCGTGCTGTTCGACGAGCTGGCGGCGGTCGAGGCGGCCACCGGCATCCCGCCCCTCGCGGCGTCGGTGCTCGTCATCGCGATCGTCGCCATCGCCTGGACCTGGATGGGGGGCATCGCCACCGTCGTTTGGACGGACGCCGCGCTCTTCCTGTTGTTCCTGCTCGGGATCGGGGCCACGCTCGTGTTCCTCGGGGGAGAGCTCTCCGGGGGGCTGTGGGCGGCTCTCTCGGAGGGCGCGGAGGCCGGCAAGTTCCGGCTGATCGATACGAGCAGGGACCCGCGCAAGGCGTACACCCTTCCGAT
>WTJQ01000589.1 GCA_011524785.1 Planctomycetota bacterium
ATCGAGCACACCCGGCGGATGGACATCCAGGTGGCAGCCTCCGCGGTGGCGCTCGGGATGCACGGCATCGGCGTGGGAGATCTGAACGGGGACGGCCTCGAGGACATCTACATCGCGCGTCATGCTGGTGAGCCGAACCACTACCTCCTCCGCACTGCGCAAGGAGGCTTCGCCGATGCCCCCGAGGGCCACGGAGCGGACCTGCTGGAGGACACCTGCGGGGTCCTCGTCTGTGACCTGGATGGGGATGGCGCCCGAGACCTGGCCCTGGCCGTCTTCGCCAAGGTCGTCGTGCTCTGGAACGACGGAGAGGGCCGCTTCCCAACGTCGACGGTCCTCGAGAGTGAGGGGGGCGCCCAGGTCTACACGCTGGTTGCGGGCGATGCCGACCAGGACGGGGACCTCGACCTCTACGACACGCGCTACCACCGGGGGGACCACGAGGCGAGTCCTCCGCTGCCGTACCACGATGCCCGCAACGGCGCCGCGAACCATCTTTGGGTGAACGACGGGGCCCGAGGCTTCGTGGATGGGACCGAGGCGTTCGGCCTGAACGAGGGCAACGACCGCTACAGCCTGGCGGCCATCTGGCACGACCTCGATCGGGACGGGGACCTCGACCTCTACGTCACGAACGACTTCGGGCGGAACAACGACTACCGCAACGAGGGCGGCCGCTTCCGCGACGTGGCGGCGAGCAGTGGGGCGCTCGACATGGCGGCCGGCATGGGCGTCGCGATCGCCGACGTCGACCGTGACGGTCTCGACGACCTGTACGTCTCGAACATGTGGTCGGCTGCGGGGGCACGGGTCACCCAGCATCCGCGGTTCATGCAGCGTCATCCCGAAGGCGTCCGAGGCATGTACGCGCATCACGCGGCCGGCAACACCCTCCTGCTGGGGCAGCCCGATGGGACCTTCCGTGATGAGTCCCTCGCTGCTGGACTCTCCCCGGGCGGGTGGTCCTGGGGCTCCATCCTCTTCGACTGGGACAACGACGGCTACGCCGATGCCTTCGTCCCGAACGGCTTCACGACGATGTGGACCGGCCGTGAGGCGGCCAGCTACTTCTGGCGCGTGGTGGTCGAGTCCTCGCCGGCAACCCCTCCGCTGCCGGGGGACTACCAGCGCAACTGGCAGTTCCTCACACACCTCGGCCAGGTCGAGGGCTGGTCCCTCGCGGGCAGCGAGGGCAACCGGGCCTATGCGAACCGCGGGGGGCGCTTCACCGACGTGAGTGGGGCCGTGGGCCTTGGCCATGTCGAGGATGGCCGCAGCGCGGTCACGCTCGACCTGGATGGGGACGGGCGCCTCGAGCTGATCACGAAGAATCGAACGGCTCCGCTGGTGCGCGCGTTCCAGAACGTCGCGCCCGAGCCCGGGGGCTGGATCTCGATCGAGTTGGAGGGGCCTTCCCCCAACACCGAGGCGATCGGCGCGGTCGTGACCGTTCGTGCGGGCGGACGGGAGCAGCGGAGGACGGTGCACGCTGGGGAGGGCTACTTGGCCTCACCCAGCAAGCGCCTTCACTTCGGCCTCGGGGACGAGGACCTCGAGGAGGTGCGCGTCCTCTGGCCCTTCGGGGAGGAGCGCTCCTATGGCGCGCTCGAGTCCGGACGCGCGTGGCACCTGACCCTGGACGGGCCTGCCGAGGAGAGACCCCTCACCGCTCCCCTGCCCGCGGCTGGGACGCCGCTCCCTGTCGGCGCGGGTCCTTTTCGGTCCCGCGTCCCGCTCGTGGTGACGCTCCCCTGGGCCGGTTGGCGGCTTCCCCGCTTCGATGGGCCCGAGCGAGTGACTGGCGCGGACGACGGTGCCCTGGCCGTGGTGGCGTGGGCCGGCTGGGACGATCCGTCGCGTGCGCTGCTCCGCGAGCTGGGCGCGAGCACGGAGCGCCTCGCCAAGGCAGGGGCCCGGATCCATCCGCTGTCCATGGACGAGCCCCAGGCCGAGGCCTGGGCGCGCGGTGACATCGCGACCACGGGGCTGTCCGAGCTCGGTGGACGGGCGGACACGCGCACGCGCGAGCTCATGGACGTGCTCGTGGGCCTCACGGCTGGTCAGTACGAGCAGCTCGAACTCCCTCTGGTCTATGTGTTCGACCGCACGGGTCGCCTCGTCACCCTGCATCTGGGGCCGGACGTCGAGGCCGAGGCGGTGTTGCGGGATCTCGAGGCGATCGGGGACCGCGAGATCGGACGCCTGCCCACCGCGCTGTCGGGCGGTCGCTGGCTGACGCTCGAGCCGGAGCGAGGAAAGCTCGAAACGATCGCCGACTACCTCGAGGGCAACGGGGAGCGTGCTCTAGCGCGGAGTCTCCGAGGCGACGGCTGAGGGCTGCCAGGCCTGCTCGCCCGGAGCCGGGAGGAGAGGCGCGCCCTCGGTCGGCATGCCGGACCAAGGGGAGCTTTGCAGCTCCTCGACCCCGTTCTCCGGCGTCCATCGGTAGGCCGGGTTCGCGTTCGGTCGCGACGCCTCCGGCCAGGCGATGAGGGCTCCGGAGCCGGAGCGGCTGAGGACGTACCCGTGGTGGCGGACGAGACCGCCGAGACCGACGGGGCGCGCGTCCTGGAGCCGGTGTCGCAGCTGCTCGTCCCCGACGAGGACGCTCCAGGTGCTCACGGCCGCCGGGCGGTCGGCCGCGGCTTCCCCGAGCAGGCGAACGGCCAGTCGCGCATCGCTGGCGTTGTCCATGGCGGCATAGCTCTCCATGCGGGGCAGGGAGACGAGCAGGACGATCGTGCCCACGGCGGCCAGGAGGAGGCCTGTGG
>WTJQ01000128.1 GCA_011524785.1 Planctomycetota bacterium
GTGAGGAGCCCGCCTGGCCCGCGCGCTGCCTGGTCGTGCAGGGGAGGCCTACGCGGGGGGCCGAGGCTCCCCGCGGCGCGCTCGCGAAGCTGTGGGCGTTCCTCAAGCCCGACCGACGGGACCTCATCGCCGTGGTCCTGTTCGCGGCGGGCATGGGGGTCCTCAACCTGGCCACGCCCATCGCGGTCCAGGCCCTCGTGAACTTCGTCGCGCTGGGAGGCACCGCGCCCCAGCTCGTCGTCGTCACCGGCCTGCTGCTCCTCGGCCTGACCTTCGCCGCGGGCCTGGGGGCCGTCCAGGCCTGGGTGGTGGAGATCGTGCAGCGCCGCCTGTTCGTGCGCGTCGTGGCCGAGCTCGGGGACCGGCTCCCGCGCTGGACCTGGCAGCTCCACCAGCAGCGCCAGGGCCCCGAGGTCGTGAACCGCTTCTTCGACATCATCACGATCCAGAAGACCAGCGCGAGCCTCCTCCTCGGCGGTGTGACGGTGCTCCTGAGCGTGGTCACGGGGCTGCTCGTCCTCGCCTTCTACCACCCCCTCCTGCTCGCGTTCGATGTGGTGCTGCTCGCAGCGATCGCCGTCCTGGTGTTCGCGCCTCTACGACGCGGGATGGAGACCGCCCTGCGCGAGAGCAGCGCGAAGTACGCAGTCGCAGCGTGGTTCGACGAGGTCGTCAGCCAGCCCGTCCTGTTCCGCTCTCCTGGCGTCCAGGCCTGGCTGCGCTTCCACACCGATCGCGTCACCCGCGAGTACGTCACCCGCCGGGGGGCGCACTTCCGCGTGCTGTTCGGGCAGATCATTGGCGCGGGTGCGCTCTACGTCCTGGCGAGCGCGGGCCTGCTAGCGCTCGGCGGCTGGCTGGTGCTCGAGGGCAGCCTGACCCTTGGCCAGCTGGTGGCGGCCGAGCTGATCGTCACCCTCGTGGTCGGCTCGGTGGCGAAGCTGGGCAAGCACCTCGAGTCGTTCTACGACCTGGTCGCGGCCATCGAGAAGGTCTCCAGCCTCCTCGAGCAGCCCCAGGAGCCCACGGGGGGAGAGCCCGTGCTCGAGGCGGGGGAGGCTGGCCAGCCGGCATCCCTCGCCTGGCAGGGACTCTCCCTGCACGGTGCCGACGGCGCCCTCCTGGCTCGCGTGCCGGATGCGGACCTCGCCGCGGGCGCACGCGTGGCCGTGGTCGGCCCCGGCGCGAGCCAGCAGGCGCTGCTGCAGGTGCTCTGGGGCCTGCGCGAGGTGGAGGCCGGCGGCCGCGTGAGCCTCGACGGGACGCCGCTCGAGGCCCTCTCGCGCGCGGGCCTGCGCCGCTCGGTGGCCTACCTCGGCCCGCGCCAGGTCCTGACCGGCTCGGTGCTCGACAACGTCCGCGCTGGCCGCACGCGGATCACCGACGCCGCCATCCGCGCCAGCCTCGCCAAGGTCGGCCAGCTCGAGGAGCTCGAGCGGCTGCCCGAGGGCCTCGACACCCGCCTGGGTCCCGAGGGCTGGCCCCTCGGCCCCGCGCAGCTGCTGGCGGTGCACCTGGCCCGCGTGCTCGTGGACCCGCCGCGCCTGCTGCTGGTCGAGGACTCCTTCTCGAGCCTCCCCGCCCCGGTCCGCCAGCCGCTCCTCGATGCCCTGCTCGATCCGGCTGCGCCGTGGACGCTGCTCCTGGCCACCCAGGATCCGTCCCTCGTCGCGCGCTGCTCCAGCAGCCTCGAGCTGCGCGCGCCGGAGCGCGCCCTCACCGCCTGAGGCCTCCTGTCGCCGCTCCCCGGAGAACGCTCATGTCCATGCCCCTCACCGCCTTCGAGCTCGTGCGCGCGCCGCGAGCCCTGTCCAAGTTCATCGCCCTCGTCCTGCTGTCGATGGTCGCCCTGCCGATCGTGCTGGTCGCCGTGCCCTGGCAGCAGAACGTCACGGCGTCCGGGCGCGTCACCGCGCTGGATCCCCTCGACCGCGTGCAGGTGATCCCCGCGCCCGTGACCGGCCGCCTCGTGGACCTGCGCGTCCGCGAGGGGGAGCGCGTGGAGAAGGGCCAGATCCTGGCGGAGCTGGCCGACCAGGACCCGGAGTACGCCCTGCGCCTCGAGCAGCAGCTGGACCTCACGGGGGAGGAGGTCCGCGCGGCCCGGGACATGGTCGAGTTCTACGACCAGCAGCTGGTCTACCTCGAGGACGCGCGCGAGCAGGCCGTGTCGTCGGCGACCTTCGAGCTGCAGGTGGCCATCGAGAAGGTGCGCGGGGCGGAGCAGGACCTGGAGGGACTCGAGGCCGAGCTCGACCAGAAGCGTGCCGACCGCGAGCGCAAGTCGAACCTCTGGACCCAGGGCGTGGTCTCCGAGCTGGACTTCCAGAAGGCCGAGGCCGACTACCTCTCCGCCAAGGCCAAGGTGGCCGGGGCGCAGGCCAAGGTGGAGCAGGCGCGCAACGAGGAGCGCGCGAAGATGGCCACCGTCAGCAAGATCGCCGCCGACCAGCGGGCGAAGATCGAGTCGACGAAGTCCACGCGGGAGAAGGCGCGCTCCGACCTGGCGGGCGCCGAGAAGAAGCTGACCGAGGCCGTGACCAAGGTCGAGCGGCAGAAGACCCAGCTGGTGGTGGCTCCCCGGGCCGGGGCGATCCAGCGCGTGCACGCCGCGGGCTCTGCCGACCTCCTCAAGCAGGGGGATCCGCTCATCGAGCTGGTGCCGGACTCGACGGAGATGGCGGTGGAGCTGTGGGTGCGCGGAGTGGACGCGCCGCTCGTCGAGCCAGGTCGCCCCGTGCGCCTGCAGTTCGAGGGGT
>WTJQ01000530.1 GCA_011524785.1 Planctomycetota bacterium
CGCCTGCTCCGGCCACGCAGCCGGAGGCGGCCTCGCCCAAGACAGCGGAGCCCCAGGCCGCGGAGCCCGAGGCCGCGGAGCCCGAGGCCGATCCGTCCTGGGTCTGGCTCCCGGACCCGGTGCGCTCCGCGCGCCGGGCGGAGGAGGCGGCCGGAGAGCCGGCCGCCCCTTGGAGTCCCTTCGGTTCCGAGGCCGCGCCCGTTGGCGAGGCCCGGCGGACGCAGGGACCGATCACCGTCGCCGCCGCGCCGACCCGGGCGGCCGTCGGACCCGAGCCGGCGATCACCGGGCACGCGCTGATGCTCGACGAGCCCGTGGACGTGACCGACGTCTTCCTGGACGGGATGCGCTGGGCCGACCAGGTCGGCGCGGGGACCGCCTCCTCGTCCCCGATCCTCTGGTCCCGCGCCCAGGGGTGGCTGCGCTCCGACCAGGCCGAGGACACGGTCGCCGAGGAGACGCCCGCGCCGGCTGGCACCTTGCGGCGCGTGGACACCGGCACTTGGCGGGGCGAGGAGCCTCCGGCAGCCTTGTTCGAGGGACCCGCGAGGATCGCGACGCCCAGCGTCGGCCCGGTGCGGGTGACCATGACGAGCGGGGAGCTGTTCGAGGGCGACCTCGAGGCCGTGGGGCAGGGCCGCATCTGGCTGCGGACCTCGCTCGGCTCCCTGAGCCTCGAGACCGCACGCACCGAGACCGTCGAGCGCCTCGATCCCAGCCAGGTGGAGCGGACGGGGCTCGAGAGCCGTGACCACGACCACGCCGGCAAGCCCCACGTGCGCGTGATCGCGCCGGGCGGCGTGTTCAGTGGCCGCCTGCTGCGTCACGAGGGGGACGCCATCACCCTCTGGGAGGACGGCGGCTTCCGCATCACCCTGCATGGCGCGCGTTTGGCGGACCCCGCAGAGGGCAGCCCCATCAGCCTGCGCCGCGGCGGCAGGGACTGACGGCCCTGCGCTCGGCCGGGCGGGGTCCAGCTGCGCTCGGCTGGGCAGGGTCCCGCTGTGCTCGGCTGTGCGAGCTCCCGATGCCCTCGGCAGGGCCGCGCCACTCGCGCATCGAGCCGATCCGCCGCCGGGATCCGTCCGCCAAGACCCGTCCACTGCGGAGTTCGCTGGCCCCGGGGGCTTGCCCCGGGGGGGCACCGCACTAGCGTGGGGGCGTGCAGACCCTCAGCGCTCCCCTGCCGCGCCGGCACGCTCCCTGGCACCGGGCGCTCGGCTCCCTCCTCGTCCTGCTCCTCCTCGCCACGCTGGGGCTGGCCTCGGCGGACGACGAGATCCTGAAGGACTTCAAGAAGTACTTCCGCAAGTACAAGGACAGCGCCTCGCGCGTCGAGGCCGTGCTCGCCCTGGAGGGAGTCCCGGACGCGGCCCTGGTGGACGTGCTGGAGCCCGTCCTGAAGGACAAGGATCCCGCGGTCGTCGCGGCCGCCGTGCGCGTCCTCAGCGGCTGTACGGAGCCGGCCCAGGTCACGGCACTGCTGGAGCTCCTGGAGGGCGCGAAGAAGGAGGAGATCCAGCTCGGCCTCCTGCGGGTCCTCGCTGCGGGCTCCATCCCGCACGACGGCACCGCCGTGACGGAGCTCCTCGAGGCGAAGAGCTGGCAGGTCCGGCGGCGCGCCGTCCAGGCCGTGGTCGCCACCGCGCGCCCGGAGCTGGCCGAGGGCCTCGTGCCCCTGTGCATGGACCGTGAGGTCGCCGTGCGCTGCGCTGCGCTCGACGGTCTCGCTGAGCTCGGCAGCGACCTCGTGCGTGGGCCGGCTGGGCAGCTGCTCGCGGACGAGGCCTGGCAGGTGCGGGCCAGCGCGATCGCGGCCCTGGGCCGGGTGCGCCACCGCGACAGCGTCCCGCTGCTGATCGCGCGCCTGAAGGCGGAGGAGGGACGCCTCGCTGACGACTGCGTGGCCGCCCTCGAGCGCCTGACCGCGCGCGAGTTCGGCCTGCGCATCGAGCTGTGGGAGAAGTTCTGGAGCACCTTCGCGGATCGCTATCAGATCCCAACGGACGCCCAGCTCGCCGAGCTGGCCAAGCGCAAGGCCGAGAACGCGGCGCTCTACAAGCCGCAGCCGGGCGAGGCCACGACCTACCACGGGATCCAGTCGAAGAGCCGCAAGGTCCTCTTCGTCATCGACGTGTCCGGCTCCATGGAGAGCGATGTCGTCGAGAAGGACCGCTTCGCCGACGGCGACTACCCGTCCTACTCGCGCATGGACATCGTCAAGACCGAGCTCGCGCGCACGGTCGAGGGGCTGGGCGAGGAGACCTGGTTCAACATCCTCTCCTTCGCCACCGACGTGAAGGCCTGGAAGAAGTCCCTGGTCAAGGCCAACGTGCTCTCGAAGTCCAGCGCCAAGGACTGGACCGGCCGGCTGGAGCCCATCGGGGGCGCGAGCAAGCAGGACCTCGCCGCGGTGGGCCTGGTGGGGGCCGCCAACCTGGACAAGGGGCGGACCAACACCTGGGGCGCTCTCTCGAGGGCCCTGGGGATCGATGGGAGCGCGAAGAAGGATCCCTACCTGCTCGAGGTCGACACGGTCTTCTTCCTGTCCGACGGCCGCCCGACGCACGGGGAGTTCGTCGACATCGAGGACATCCTGAAGGGGGTCAAGGAGGCCAACGAGCTGCGCAAGGTCGTCCTCCACACGATCGGCATCGGCGAGTTCCAGAAGACCTTCCTGAAGCGCCTCGCGGAGGACAACGGGGGCGTGTTCGTGGACCTGGGGCGCTGAGCGGGGCCACCGGGGCCCGATG
>WTJQ01000229.1 GCA_011524785.1 Planctomycetota bacterium
AGCCCGGGGCCGCGGCCCGCGCCCTGCCGCGCGCGGAAGCCCACCGGCGCGACCCAGAGGGGCACGCCCAGCTCCTCGCAGGCGCGGACGGCCGGGGCAAGGCGCTCGCGCATCAGCGGGAGCAGTCGCCGCCCGCGCACCTGCCCCTGGTCCAGGCCCTCGATGACGGGGAAGAGGTTGCAGCCGATCGCGTCCAGCTCCTGCGCGAAGCCGACGTGGGCGACGCGCCCGGGCTCGGGCACGCAGAGCACGAGCCCCCCCTCGAAGCCGGCCCGCGCCGCCCGCAGCACGCGCTCCCATCCTGCGGCTCGCGCCGCTCGCGCCTCGCGCCCGAAGGCGTCCTCGGCGTCGAGCAGGTCCTGGCGGGTGGAGGCGACCTCACCCAGGCGGTGCCCGAGGCTGCACCAGTCGGCGCCCACGTCCTGGGCGAGGAGCGTCGCGTGGGTCAGCGCCGCCTCCAGCTCGTCGAACAGCTCAGCACGCTGGTCCGGGAACACGCGCACCTCTCGCCCCACGGGGCCGCCGGTCCGGCTGGAGAGGACGGTGGGCCACAGCTGGACGGAGAGGCCCTCCTGCCGTGCATGGGCCGCTGCCATCCGCAGCGCGGCGTCCCCCCCGATGACGCGCAGCCGCTGCTCCGGCCGATAGGCGCGCCCAAAGCCAGGATCGTCGTCGAGGGTGAGATCGAAGGTCAGCCCCACGGCGCGCAGTCCCGCTGCCCGCGTCCGCGCGAGGAGCTCCTGGACCGCAGGGGTCCCCAGCCCGTCGCGCGCGCTCAGCAGGACGCTGCTGCGCGGCGCCGGGCGACGCTCCTGCGGACGCTCGGGCGCGCTGGGCAGCAACTCGAGGAACTCGTCGACCACGGCGCGGGGCCTGGCGAACCGCTCCTCCGCGTGGCGCAGGAGCCCCGCGCGCAGGGGGCCGAGGAGCAGCTCGGAGAGCCGCGCGTCGGCCGCGTCGTCCAGCAGGTCGGCCGCGCTCGGGCGCGCGGGGTTCGAGGCAGCGCGCAGAAAGCGTGGTCCCCCGTCCCAGCCCACGGCGCGCGAGGCCTCGGCGTCGAGGCGCCAGGCGGCCTCCGCGGGGCGTCGGTGACGCAGCAGGCGCGCGACGAACTCCCGCGCGAACCGGTCGAGACGTCCGTCCGCCGCGCACCACGTCGCGGTCCGGCCCACGGGATCGATCGTGCCCTCGACGGACTCGCGGATGCCGGCGGGATCGAGGGGCTCGAGGGTGCCCGTCAGGTGCAGGGTCCAGCCGGCCTCGAGCTCGAGGCCCGCGCGCGCGGCGGCGGCGGCCGCCGCCACGGCGTAGCCGCGCGCACGCTCGGACGGGATGCCTGGGGAGGAGGTCAGCGCCTCCCACGGACCCTCGGGCGCCTGGTGCTCGATCACGGCCTCGTCCCGGAGCGGGCGCAGGCACAGCAGCGCGGCGGGCTCCTCGCCCTCGAGATCGAGCCAGAGCCAAGGCGTGCCGGCGCGCAGCACCACGACCTCGCGGCGCCAGCCCGGCACGACCTGCTGCATCGCCTCCGCGAGGCGCGCGTCCGAGGTCGCCGTGATCAGGGTCAGGGGGAGCCGGTGGCGCAGCGGATCCTCGAGGGTCGCCACGACGGCGCACTCCTCCGCCGGAGCGCGCCAGGCCCCCGCGACGAGCTCGTCCGCCTCCCAGCCGACCCCGTGCGCCTCCAGGAGCGCGCGCGCCTCCTCGCTCGGCGTGGTCACCACGAGCCGAGCCGCGCTCGGATCCCCCGCTCCGGACGCGGGCCCCGTCACGTTCAGGTCGTGGACCGTCGCACGCCAGGTCGCGGCCCGCGCCTCGGCGACCGCGCTCACGCCGGGCGGGGCCCACCACTCGAGCTGGCCGGAGCGATAGAGGTTCTGGCCGAGGGCGAGGGAGCCGGACTCCCGCGGGTCCAGCGTGCGATCGCACCCGGCGCTCGCGAGGAGCGCGAGGAGCAGGCCCGCGGAGCGGAGACGACGGGAGCGGCCGCGCACGGGAGCGAGGGTAGCCGCCGATCGTGGACGGCTCCAATCACTCGCCCGCTGCATCCCCACAGAGCGGAGGCCGCGTGGTTGCCCCCCTGGCAGGCCACGCCCGGTCCCTGCCGCCTGATTCGCCAGCGTGCGCCACATCCGCGCAGAAAGTGCCAACCGGTCGATCACCGGCTCCGTTCCAATCAGCGGACGGGCTCCGTGGATCGACGCGGAGCGCCGCCCCTGCGCCATGCGTCTGTCCTCCCTGCCCCTGCTCCTCGGACTCCTCGCCGCCGCCATCGCCCCCCTGGGCCAGTCCCAGGAGGCGCCGACCCTGCCCGGGCCCGACACGGAGCTCGCGATCGCCCCCACGCCGGTCCGCGACGCGCTCCTCGGGCGCCGCTCGCAGGAGGCGCTGGATCTCCTCGAGGACCTCGACGACCTCCGCGCCGAGGATCGGGACCTGTGGCACCTGCTGCGCGTCGTGGCCCACGAGCAGCTCGCCACGCGCGAGGACGTGACTCCTGCGGAGCGCACCCTCGCCCTGGAGGCTGCGCTCGCGGCCGCGGACGCGGGGCTGGCCGCGCGCCCCGAGGGCGCCTGGGCGCAGAAGCTCGCGTTCCGGCGCGCGGAGGCCCTGCGGGGCCTGCGCCGGTTCGAGGAGGCGGAGCAGGTCTTCGAGGCGGCCGCACGAGCCCAGCGCTCGCCCGAGCGCCAGGGGCGCCTCGCGGAGGCGCTGCTGGTCCACGCGCGCCGGCTCTCCGAGGAGTCGGGGCCGGGCACCCCGGACGAGGGGGAGCGGGACCTCGGCCGGGCGCGCGAGCTGTTCGGGCGCGTGCTCGAGCTGGACGCGCCGAACGAGGTCCGGGAGGAGGCCCTCTTCGCACGCGCAACGTGCAGCGTTGGCCTGGGCCAGTCCGATCAAGCGGCCGGCGACTGGCGCGCCTACCTCGCCCTCGAGGACGCTCCGCGAGCCGACGAGGCGCGCGTGCGCCTCGGCCGGGCCCTGCTCGCGGGCGGCAAGGCACGCCCCGCGCGCCAGCAGTTCGAGGACGCCCTGGCCGCACTCCCCGAGACCGACGCCTCGCTCCCGTGGCGCGCCGCGGCCCGCCTCGGCATCGCGGAGGCCTGGCGCGCCGAGAACCAGCCGAGCCTGGCGGGTGCCGCCTTCGAGCGCTTCCTGGAGGCGCACCCCGGACACGAGCAGGCCCAGGCAGCCCGCTTCGCGCGCGCGGCCCTGCTGCGCGACGCCGGCGAGGGCGACGCGGCCCTGACCGCGTTCCGCGCCGTGCTCGATGCCCCGGCCCCGGCCGACCTCCCGGAGGAACGCCGCGAGGAGGTGCTCGCCGAGGACGAGCGCCTGCGCCAGGAGGCCCTGTTCCAGCTCGCCCGCGTGCTGACCAGCCAGGACGAGCACGACCGGGCGCGGGACACCTACGCCGAGTACACGCGGCGCCACCCCACCGGGGCGCGCTGGACCGAGGCCCAGCAGGGGATCGTCGACAGCGCCTTCGCGCGCGGCGAGAGCGCCCGCGAGCGGGAGGACTTCCCGGCAGCACGCGAGGCCTACCGCGCCTTCCTGACCGAGTGGCCCCTGGACGGACGCGTGCGGGAGACCGAGCTGCGGCTCGCGCAGCTGTGGATGGACGAGGCCGCCATCGCCGCCGAGGACGGGACCGCGGACGAGGACGCGCTCCGCACCCTGCGCGAGCGCGCGGTCGAGGAGTGGCGACGCATCGCGCGCCGCTACCCGGGCTCGGAGGAGGCCTCCCGCGCCCTCCACTCCATCGGCACGACCCTCGAGACCCTCCTCGACGACCTGGAGGGCGCCGTCGAGGCGTACCGCGCGTGCACCTTCGGCGGCTGGTCGGGGTCGGCCGCTCAGCGCCGAGCCGCCATGACCAACCCCAGCGTCCAGGTCGCGACCGAGCAGACCTGGCGCTCGAACGAGGACGCCGTCCTGCGCCTCGACGCGCGCAACCACGAGCGCGTGCGGGTCCGCCTGCACCGGCTGGATCTCGAGGCCTACTTCCGGAAGCACCTCACCCACCAGCGCATCGAGGACCTCGACCTCGACCTCATCGCTCCGGACCAGGAGTTCGAGGTGGCGCTCGAGGACTACCGCCCCTTCGCCCCGCTCCGCCAGGACGTGGTCCTGCCGGTCGAGGGCTCGGGCGTATGGGCCGTGGTCGTCGAGGCCGGCGAGTCCCGGGCGACCACGCTCGTCGTGCGCAGCGATCTCGAGGTGATCCTCAAGAGCTCGCGCCGCGAGGTCTTCGTCTACGCCCAGGACATGCGCGCCGGCACGCCCGCCGCGGGCGCCCGAGCCCTGGTGGCCCTCCCTGGCCGGGGCGAGGGAGGCGGCGCGCTCCTCCGGGAGCTCGTCACGGGCCCCGACGGGACGGCCCGCCTCGCGCTCGACGAGCTCCGGAGCGCCGACGGGGTGCGCCTCTTCGCGTCCCGCGCGGAGGACGTAGCGTCGAACGGCCTGACCCTCGGGGGCCTCGGGCTCGCGCAGGGGCTGCAGGCTCGCGGGACGATCTGGTCCGACCGCGCGGCGTACCGTCCCGGCGAGTCGGTGGGCTGGAGGGGGATCGCGCGCGACGTGCGCCGCGGCTCGTACACCTTCGAGGAGGGGCAGGAGGTCCGCGTCGAGGTCTTCGACCCCTCGGGCCGCAGGCTGCGCCGGTTCGGCGCTCCGCTCTCCCGCTTCGGGACCGTGAGCGGCTCCTTCGAGCTCCCCGAGGAGGCTCCCACGGGGCGCTGGCGCCTCAGCGCCTCGACGCCGTACGGCCTCACCTTCCAGCAGACCTTCCAGGTGGCCCAGTACGAGCTCGCCAAGGTCGAGCTCACCGTGGAGGTCGATCGCCCCGTGGCCTACCGCGGCGAGGAGGTGGAGGCGACCGCGACCGCGCGCTGGTACTACGGCGCGCCGCTCGCGGACGCCGAGCTGGTCTGGTCGCTGCCCGACGGTCGTGAGGCCATCGCGCGCACCGACGCCGAGGGCCGGGCCACGGTGTCGATCGCGACTCGTGACTTCGCCGAGGACCAGCGCCTGACCTTCCGCGCGACTCTCTCCAGCGAGGGAGTCTCGAGCAGCGCATCGACCCTGCTCGCGACGCGCGCGCTCGGCCTCGAGCTGGAGCTGCCCACGCGGACGCTGCTCGCCGGGGAGACCTTCCGGGCCACCATCCGCGCGCGGGCGCCCGACGGGAGCCCGGCCCAGGCCGAGGAGGTCGACTGGGTCCTCCTCCGGCGCGAGGGCACGCGCCGCGGCTACCGGGACCTCGAGGTCCTGCGCGGGACCGGGACGACCCTCCCCTACGGCGACCTGGGACTGGACCTCGCCTGTCCGGACGGCGGGGACCACGTGCTGCGCGCGACGACGACCGATCGCTTCGGGAACCCGATCCGCGTCGAGCGGACCTTCTTCGTCTCGGGGGACGGCGACCGGGTGAAGCTGCGCATCCTCGCTGAGCGGACCGAGGCCTCGGTGGGCGACGCCCTCGACCTCGAACTGATGAACCGCGCGGGCGAGGGGCTCGCCCTCGTGACGATCGAGGGAGAGACGATCCTCAGCCACCGCCTCGTGGAGCTCGCCGCCGGCCGGACCCCGCTCCCCTTCGAGGCCCTGCCGGAGCACTTCCCGAACGTGGTGGTGAGCGCGGCCATGATGGAGCGCGGGGCGTTCCACGAGGCGCGGCTCGAGGTCGAGGTGGCCCGCGCCCTCACCCTCACCGTCGAGGCAGCGACCAGCCCGGTCGCCCCGGGGGACGAGGCCGTGTTCGACCTGCGCGCGACCGATTCACAGGGTGCTCCCGTGGAGGCGGAGCTGTCGCTGGTCGCCGTCGACGAGGCGCTCATCGCCCGCTGGGGTGAGCGCACGCCCGACCTCGTCGAGGTCTTCGCTGCGGGGACCCGCCGCGATGCCGGCCTGCGCACGACGACCTCCTGCACCTTCCGCTACGAGGGCCGAACCCGCGAGATCGACCGGGACATCCTGGCCGAGGGCGCTCGGCTGGAGGCGCAGGTGGCGTTCGCCGCCGATCAGGAGGCCCTCTTGAGCAACCTCGATGCGCTCGGCTACGTCGGGGGCCTGGTCGACAAGGACGCTGGGCGGCTCGCCGAGCGCAAGCAGGTGCGCCGCGGGCTGAGGCCGGGAGCGCCGCCTGCTCCTGAGGAGGAGTTCGAGGAGGACGCCTTCAACAGCGCGATCGGCATCGGCGGCGGAGCCGGAGGCAAGTTCGGCGGACGCTTCGGGGGCCGCCGCAGCCTCAGCGCCAGGGGGGGCAGTGCCGCGTACGCCAGGACTCCGGGGGAGCTGAACGGCGACACGCTCGTCTGGATCCCTGACGTCGTCACCGACGCGGACGGCCGCGCCCAGGTGCGCGTCCGCGTCCCCGAGCGCTCCACCTCCTGGCGCCTGGTCGCCCGAGGAGTCGGCGCCGACACCCTGGTCGGCGGCGCGCAGAGCACCTTCACGACGCGCTCCAGCGTGCACCTCGAGCTGCGCGTCCCGGCGGGACTGACCGCCGGGGACCGCCCCGCCCCCACCGTGCTGCTGCACGACGCGGAGGGTCGCACGGGCGCGTGCACCGTCACCCTCGAGGCGGCCAGCGACGAGGAGCGCCGGACCTTCACGCGGACGATCGAGCTCGAGGGCGCGGGGGTGCAGTCGCTGGCGTTCCCCGAGCTGGAGGCGGTCACCGCGGGTGCCCTGCGCCTCACGGCCACGGCCCGGATGGAGGACGCGGACGTGGAGCTCGCTCGGACGAGCGAGGAGCGCGCGGTCCGCCCGTACGGCCTGCGCTTCGTGACCAGCGCGGGCGGCCCGCTGGACGAGCGCGTGGACACGATCCTCGAGCTCCCGACGGGTCGCACCTACCGGGACCGCACGCTGCGGCTGCGGATCGGGACGGGTCTCTCGCGCCTGCTGCTGGACGAGGCCCTGGGCCTTGGACCCGCGTGGCGCTGTGGCGTTCCGATCGACCGTGGAAGCGCGTGCGGCCAGGCCACCGAGCTGCTCGGGGTGGCCGGCGTGTTGCGCCGTGCCCTCGAGGGGGGCGGCGTGGCGGCCGAGGAGCTGGAGGCCCTGCGCGAGCGGGGTCTCGGCCTCGTGGCGGCCCTCGCCACGACCCAGCTCGACGATGGCGGCTGGGCCCCCTGGCAGGGAGGTCGCCGTGCCGAGGTCCGCGACAGCGCCCGCTGCCTGTGGGCGCTCGCAGAGGCGCGCCGGGCGACCCTCGCCCTGCCCGACGGGCTCCTCGACCGCTCGGCGGCGCACCTGACCAAGGCGTTCGCTCAGCTCGGCCAACAGGACGACGCGACGCGCGCGGTCGTGCAGCACGCCCTGGCCTCGGCAGGACGGGGTGACTTCGCGGCTCTCAACCGGCTGCACCGCGAGCGGGCGAGCCTCTCCCCCGTCGCCCTCGCCGCCACGGCGCTGGGGCTCGCGGCCCACGGCTCGACGCCCATGGCGGCCGATCTCTGCGCGCTGATCGAGCAGGCTGCGGGCGGCGCGAGCGGCGCGCCCTTCACGGTCGCGGAGAACCCGGGCTGGGCCCTGGCGAGCGACGAGCAGGTGGCCCTGTCGGTGCTCGCCCTGCAGGCGGCTGCGCCGTCCTCGGCCCGGATCGCGCCGGCGCTCGACTGGCTGCTCGGGCGCCGCCCGTTCGGGCGCGCACGAGGCCTCGTCCTCCTGGCAGGTGCCGGCGCGAATCGTGCCGAGCTGCCTGAGGGGGAGACGGTCCGCGTCCGCGTCGCGGTCGAGGGACGACCCGCGCAGGAGGTCCTCGTCGAGGGCGGGCGCACCGCCGAGCTCGCCTACGACCTGGCGGACGTCCGCTCCCGTCGCATCGGCCTCGAGGTCGAGGTGAGCGCCCGGGGCGGACTGCTCTGGGCCGCGCAGCTGGAGGGCTTCAGCGAGGAGCTCGGGGAGCCGCGCAAGGGCCCTCCGGGCATGCGCGTGGCTCGCGAGCAGGTGCTCCCCGATCCGCCGCGGGTCCTGGGACGCGCCGTGCCGGTCGGGTTCTCGGTCGTGCAGCGCTTCGAGGATCCCTGGACCAACGAGGTGCGGGCGGTCGAGGTCGGCGACGGCGTCCGTCAGCGGGTGTCGTGGTGGCGGGACGGCCGGCGCCAGGAGGACGGAGCCCTGGCCCTCACGATCCCGATCCCCGCGGGGCTGGAGCTCGGTCCCGACGGCGTCCGCGGGGGCGTGGGTCGGCCGCAGCTCGAGCCTGGTGAGGTGACGGTCGTCCTCGACCCGCGGTCGACCAGCGGTGCGGTGGAGATCGACCTCCTCGCCCGCCACGCGGGCTCGTTCCGCGCGCTGCCAGCCACCCTGCGCAGCCTGCAGGACGCCAGCGGCCTCAGCCTCGGTGCACCGCTCGCCTTCCGCGTGGTCCGCCCCGGGGTCGAGCTGGACGAGGCCTACCGGCCAACCCCGGACGAGCTGTACTACGCGGGCAAGGCGCTCTTCGAGGCGGGACAGCGTGAGGCCGCCCGAGCGCGCCTCGCTCCCCTCTTCTCCGAGTTCGAGGGCGTGCTGCGGGAGGAGATCCTCGTGGACACGGCCCACAAGCTGCTGCTGGCTGCGATCGACGCCGGCGACAGCGAGGCGATCGTGGACTCCTTCGAGCTCATCAAGGAGAAGGGCTCGTCGATCACGATCCCCTTCGATGAGGTCGTGGCGATCGGGGACGCCTACCGGCGCCTCGGGGAGCACGAGCGCGCCCTGCTGATCTTCCGAGCAACCCTGCTCGAGACGTACGGCAAGGACCTCAAGGTCGCGGGTGCGCTCGAGGAGCTCGGCGAGTTCGCCGCCTCCATGGAGCTGCTGCAGGAGCTGTGGCTCGCCTACCCGGACTTCGGTGCCGTCCAGGAGGCCCACCTCACGCTGGCCGACAAGCTGATCGCCATGGCGCCCCGTGCCCACCGGGACCCGAGCTGCGAGCGCGCCGGCTGGCGCCGCGCGGGCCTCGTCCTGGCGGGGACGCGGCACCTCGATCGCTTCCTGGCGCTGCACCCCACGGACCCCCTCGCGGCCGACGCGGCCCTCGCGGTGGTGAGCGCACGGCTGGCGGTGGAGGACCACCTGGGAGCGGCCGAGCTGGCCCAGACCTTCGCCCAGGTCTTCACGGCGCCTCGGTACGCCGACGCGTTCGTGTACTCGGGAGCGGTCGCCCAGTGGTGGCTCGGCCGTGAGGACGAGGCGCGTGAGGCGCTGCAGCGCATCGCAACCTCGGAGACCGTGGAGGACGGGCGACGCCGCCCCAGCGAGAACCGCGACCTCGCGCTCTACATCCTGGGCCAGATCCACCATGCACGGCGGGAGCTGGCGCAGGCGGCCACCTACTACGAGCGCGTGCGCACCCTGTTCGCGGACGCAGCCGAGGCCCTGGCAGGGTTCCGGGAGCGGCACATCGCCCTCGACGAGGTGACCACCGTCCGGACGGGTGAGCCCGTCGAGCTCGAGCTGCGCCACAAGAACGTCGAGGAGGCGGAGCTGCTCGTGTACGGGGTCGACCTGATGACCCTCTACCTGCGGGAGAAGGACCTCTCGCAGATCACGGAGGTCAACCTCTCAGGCATCGCCCCCACGCTCCGCGCCACCGTGCCCCTGGAGGCCGGGGACGATCTGCGCGAGCACGAGACCACGACCTCCCTGGAGCTGACGGAACCCGGGGCCTACCTCGTCATCGTCCGCGGCGGCGAGCTGTTCACCTCCGGCCTCGTGCTGGTGAGCGACCTCGAGCTCGAGGTCGCGGAGGAGCGGGGCTCGGGACGGGTCCGCGTGCAGGCGCTCGGCGCGGAGGACGGCACCTACCTGCGCGGGGTCGACGTGCGCGTGGTGGGGAGTGCGGACCAGGCCTTCCAGCGTGGCGTGACCGATCCGCGGGGCCTGTACATCGCCGATGGGATCGCAGGGAGCGCGACGGTCGTCGCACGACTCGACGGGGGCCACTACGCGTTCCACCGGGGCGCGGTCGCCCTGGGGCAGCCGGAGCAGCAGCAGCAGCTCGGGCGGGAGCTCCAGCAGCCACAGACCCAGTACTTCAAGAACGTCATCGAGTTCAACGACGTCCAGAATCGCGGGCGCGCGCGGAACTTCCAGAACGAGCTGCAGAAGGACCGCGCCGGCGTGCGCGTCGAGCAGGTGAAGTAGCGAGCCCCCCGGCGCTCACGCGTCGCCGAGCCGCGCGCGCTCGGCCGCCAGCCAGGCGGCCAGGCGTGCGCGCTCGGCCTCGAGGGTCGCCTCGGAGGCGAGGTCGACGCGCTCGTCCGGATCCTGCTCGAGGTCGAAGAGCGCCTCGTCCCGGCCCTGCGGCGTCTCGAAGGCGATGTACTTCCAGCGGCGCTCGACCACCGCACGCTCGACGAGGCCCTCCTCCCCCCCCAGCGCCGGCGCCTGGTAGAGGAACCGCTCCCGCAGGACGCGGCCCGGATCCAGGAGCGCAGGACCGAGATCGAGCCCCTCCATGGCCTCCGGCGCGCGCGCTCCCGCCAGCCCCAGGAGCGTCGGGGCCAGGTCGAGGTTGAGGGCGAGCGTGCCCTCGCGTCGGCCCGGCACCACGCGCCCCGGCGCCCACACGACCAGAGGGACGCGGATCGCCGGCTCGTACGCGAGCCCCTTCTGGCGCAGCCCGTGCTCCCCCAGCAGCTGCCCGTTGTCGGAGGTCAGGAGCACCACGGTGTCCTCGAGCTCCCCGGCGCGCTCGAGCGACTCGAGCAGGCGCCCCAAGGCCGCGTCGACGCCCAGCACCAGCTCCCAGTAGGCCTGCACCTCTGCACGCCAGGCGTCGAGGTCACCCACCCCGTGACGGCCCGACTCGCCCTCACGCGCGAGCCGGTAGCGCGGCGGCAGCGCCTCGAGCGGATCGCTGGCGGATGCGGGGAGCGGGACCTCGACTCCGTCGAGCGCACCGCTCTGGTCCGGCGCTGGGGTCAAGGGCACGTGCGGAGCCTTGTGCGAGACGACGAGGAACCACGGCGAGTCCTGTCGCTCGACGAACTCGAGGGCGAGCTCGGTGAGGGCCTCGGCCTGGAAGCCCTCGGTGGCCCGCGGCTCGCCGTCAATGACGAACTCCTGGTCGAAGTGGGCCCCTGGCCCCTCGTACGACGCGAAGTGATCGAGCCCGGGCACAGGGCGCGCACCGGGGTTGGGGAGGTGCCACTTGCCGATCCAGGCGGTCGCGTAGCCCTGCTGCCGGAGAGCATCCGGGAGGAAGGGGAGCCCCGCGCGCCAGTCGTGAGTAGGACGGTTGACCCAG
>WTJQ01000200.1 GCA_011524785.1 Planctomycetota bacterium
GTCCAGGACCTGCTCGACCTCGGGCTCTGAGCCCCGATCCATGGAGAGCCCCAGCGCGGAACTCGTCGAGCGGCTCGCCCGCGTGCGACTGGTGGCCCTGGATGTCGACGGCACGCTCACCGACGGCGGCGTGCGCTACGCGGGCGATCAGGAGCAGGTCCGGTTCTGCGTGCGGGACGGGCAGGGCCTGGTGTGGCTCCGTCGCGAGCTCGGCCTCGAGGTGGCCTGGATCACGGGCCGCGGCTGCCCCGCGGTCGAGCGCCGGGCCGCCGAGCTGGGGGTCCAGCACCTGGTCATGAGGCCCGCCTCCAAGCGCGAGGCGCTCCGCGCGATCCAGGAGCAGCTCGGCGTTGGTCCCGACGCGACCCTCGCGATGGGGGACGACCTGCCCGATCTCGGGCTCGCGGCTGGTGCAGCGATCCTCTGCGCGCCGGCCGATGCGCGTCCCGAGGTGCGCGACCGCGCGGACCTCGTCACGGCTGCGCGGGGCGGCGACGGTGCGCTCCGTGAGGTGGCGGAGGCCCTGCTCCGTGCCCAGGGGGCCTGGGAGCGCCTGCTCGGGCAGTGGTCCGGATGAAGCGCGTCGCAGCCTTCCTCCTCCTGTTCACCGGCGGGATCGCGCTGCTCGTCCTGTTCGACGAGACCGGCGCGGGCCGCGCGGATCGGGGCGGCGCGTCGAGTCCTGTGGGCGCCGAGGCCGAGCCCGATCGAGCTCCGGAGGGGACCGAGCCAGCGGCCGAGGAGCCGCGCGACCCACCGGGGACCGAGGTCCCCCCCCAGGAGCCCGAAACCTCCGCCCAGTCGGTCCAGGTCCGAGGTCGCACGCTGCTCGAGTTCTTCGACCTGGAGGCGGGACACCTCCAGCGCCGGCTGCGCGCCGAGGACCTGCAGCCCGAGGGGGACGCGGCGCGCACGCCCTACACGGCCCGCGGCGTCGTCCTCGAGGAGTTCGAGCCCGACCGCGACCAGGCCCTCCGCACGGTGCGCGCCGAGGCGGCGGACCTCGTGCTCGACCTGACCTCGGGCCTGGCGGCTCCGGTGATCGCGGAGCGCGGTGAGGTCACCTTCACGGAGGTCGAGCTCGTGCAGGAGCGCGACCTCCCGCAGGCGCCCGTGACCATTCGCGCCGCCGAGGTCCGTGCGGAGCTGGAGCGGGGCGTCTACAGCTCCCCGCCGGAGGTCGAGGTGGAGGTCGACGGGGTGGGTCTGCGCGCTGAGGGGCGCGGCCTCCTCTTCGAGGCCGCGCGCTCCATGATCGAGTTCCCCGGGGGCGGCACCGTGGACCTCGTGCAGGCCGGCGAGCGGCGCGGGGTCCTCTCCACGGCCGAGGGCGCCGCCCTCGTGCTCGCGCGCGGCGCGGGCGCCGATCAGGAGGCCTTCGGGATCCAGACCCTGGGGCCCTCGGTGCTCGCCCTGGAGGCAGAGATCCCCCTGCAGGTCGACGCCGACCGCTTCACCGTTGCGACGCGCTCGGTGGCGGGCGTGGTCTCGGTGGAGGAGGTCCGGGCACCAGGCGCCATCGCCGTGTCGCGCGGCGAGGACCGCTTCAGCGGGGCTGGCGCGACGGTCACCTTCGATGGTGCCGGGGCCTCGCGGCTCGTGATCGATGCCGACGCCGTCGCCTCCATCAGCGTGGAGGGGCCCGGGGGCGAGCGGCGTCCCCTGACCTTCCGCGGCGCCCAGGGCATGGTCCTGCGCGATGGTCCCCAGGGGCTGCGCTTCCAGATGGCGGGGCCCTTCACGGTCACCGACGCCACGGGTGCGGAGCTCACCGTCGAGGGCTCTGGAGAGGGCCTCCTGGATCCAGCGCGTGCCGAGCTCGATCTCCGCCTGGCAGGGCGTTCGACCTACCGCAGCGGGGAGACCGAGCTCGTGATGGGGAGTGCGACCCTGCGGCACCTGGCAGGGGATCTCCAGATGCTCCAGCTCGAGGCCGAGGGGGGCGTCGAGGCGCGGGCTCGTGCGACGGACGGGGACCTGGTCGAGCTGCTGGCCGATGCGTGGAGCCTCGAGCTCCGTGGTGAGGCGCCGCGGATCCTCTGGGCCGACGCGGTCCGGGCGCGCTCGCTGTCGGGGCTCGAGCGCACCCTCGTCGCGGGGCGCGTGGAGGACTTCCGCTGGGACGCGCGGGCGTTCCTCGCGACCGGCGGCGTGCAGTGGGCCCTCGCCGAGGGCGCGGGACGCGGCGAGCGCTTGACGGTCCGCGGCGACGGCCTCGAGATCGTCGGCACCCGGGAGGCCCGCGCCACCTTGCGCTTCGTCCCCAACGGCGGAGATACGGCGCTCGATCTCGAGGCGGTGCGGATCGATGCGACCGCGACCTCCGTGGAGGCCTGGGGGGACGTCCGCCTCGATGCGACCGGACCCACGGGGGACTCCGGGATGTTGGCCGAGCACGTTCGTGTGGACGAGCGGGCGGGGCCCGAGGGCTCGACCCTGACGGTCCTCGCCGAGCGCGTGCGAGAGGGGCTCCTGCAGCAGGGTGCACGCACCGTGGCCCTCGAGACGGAGCTGCTGGAGCTCTCCCTGCTGGGCGGAACGGAGGGAGCCGTGACCCTCGAGTCCTTCCGTGCAAGCGGTGAGGTCGGGGCCCTGGTCGCGCTCCCGGGAGCCCTGCGGATCGAGGCCGATGTCTTCGAGAGCAGCGGGGGTGCGGAGGCTCGCGCGAGCGCCCTGCCTGGGCGGCGAGTGCGCGCCGCATCGATAGGCAAGGCAGCCTTTCCTCCTCGCACA
>WTJQ01000514.1 GCA_011524785.1 Planctomycetota bacterium
CTGCGCTACTCGGGGACCGAGCCCCTCGCACGCGTGATGGTCGAGGGCCCGGACCTCGACCAGATCGGCGCGCTGGCGGAGCGCGTGGCCCAGCGCCTCCGGGAGCGGATCGGAGCCGAGGCATGATCCAGGCTGCCCTGGAGGCCTCGACGCGCGCCGCCTCGGTGGCGCTGGCCGTCGAGGGCCAGGTCGAGGGGGTGCACCTCGACGGCTCGGCCGCCCATGCGAGCGACCTCGTCCCCGCGCTCGAGCGGCTGTGCGGCGCCCGGGGCGTCGACCCGGCGGACCTCCAGCTGCTCGCCATCGGCATCGGGCCGGGGAGCTTCACGGGGCTGCGCGTGGCGATCTCCACGGCGCTCGGCCTGTCCCGCGCCACGGGGGCGCAGCTGGTGGGCGTGTCCTCGCACGCGGCGGCGGCGTGGCGCGTCCTCGAGGCAGAGGAAGCGGGGGTGCGGATCACGGTCCTGCAGGACGCTCGCGGAGGCTGCGTGCAGACCTCGAGCTGGCAGCGCTCGGCGGACGCCGTGCAGTGCATCGCCGAGCACGCGCTCGTGCCATGCGCGGAGGCCGCGCAGCAGCTGGCGGGTAGCGCGCGACTCCTCGCGGACGAGGCCGGGCTCCGAGCCGCCAGGCTCGCGTCCGACGATCCCCGCGTCGTTGCGAGCCCTGCGCCCGATGCCGAGGCCGTGCTCACGCTTGGCGCGCGGCAGCTGGAGGCCGAGGGTCCGACGCCCCCCGAGGCCCTGCGTCCGCTCTATCTGCGCCCCTTCGTGCCGGGCCTGCGCCCGCGCTGAGCAGGGTCTCGCTTCGCTCCTGCCCAGGACGTCCTGCTCCGGACTCTGCAGCGCCGAGGACGAGGACTCCGCCGTCGCGGCCGGAGGCGCAGCGACCCCGCGGAATCGGTCAGGAGTCGGCACATGGCGGCACCGCATGCTCGAGGCCAGCCCGGCATCCGCAGGCAAGGACCTCAGCCTCTGCCAGGACGGACGTGGAGGAGGAACGAATCTCGCGACCGCGGCGGGGAGCACCCCAACAGCTGCGTTCAACTGCTGCTGCGGGGAGCGCAGCGGAGGACAGAGCCTTCAGCCAAGGTTGAGCGCAGCGGAGGCCAGAGCCCTCAGCCAAGGTTGAGCGCAGCGGAGGCCAGAGCCCTCAGCCAACGTTGAGCGCAGCGGAGAACGGAGCCCTCAGCCAGTCGCGAGCGCAGCGGGTAAGCCGACGATGGACGCGACAAGAATGAGTCCGCCCCCCGCCGCGACGAGCGCAGCGGGGGGCGGACGGGCCCTGCTGGGGAGCGCCCGGAGGCGCCTCCGTCAGCAGGCGACGCTCACAGGTCGTGGGGACGCAGGGTCCCGCGGTTGTTCGCGGTGGCGCGCTCCTCGGCACCCGCGAGGATCTCGCGGACCTTGGCGTCGAAGGCAGCGTAGAACTCGCTCGAGACGCGGATCCCGGCCGAGTTCTTGGTGCGCGACTTGCTGATGATCATCTCAGCGGGTGCGCCCTTCTTCTTGGTTGCCTTCTTCTTGGTGGCCTTCTTCTTGACGGCCTTCTTCTTGGTGGCCTTCTTGGCAGCTTTCCGAGCCATGGTTGATGAGCGTTCGCCTGGAGCGGCGTCGCTGAGGTTGGGTTTCAGGGTCGAAGAGATCCGTAACGCAGGGCAGAGATTGGCGACGGCCCAGGGGCGTGTCAATGGAGAAACCTGCCGAGTTTCGGCGCTTCTGGGGGCATTGAAGCGCATGCCATCAACGCCCTAGTCTCGGCGCGTGGAGTCCCATCGCGCCTGGGCCGAGGTCGACCTCGGCGCTCTCACGCACAACCTGCGGCTCGTGCGCGCAGCCGCCGGCGCGGGGACGCGCGTCCTGCTCGTGGTGAAGGCGGATGCCTATGGCCTCGGCGCCGTTGCGATCGCGCGGCACGCCCTGCGTGCGGGGGTCGGAGCGCTGGGGGTCGGGACGGCCTCCGAGGCCCTCGAGCTGCGCGCCGCCGGGATCACGGCGCCGATCCTGCTCCTCGGCACGACCGTCGAGGAGGAGCTGGCCCCTTGCCTCCGCGAGGAGGTGCACCTCGCGCTGCAGGACGTGCACACCGTGGGGAGGCTCGGAGACCTCGCCAGGAGGCTCTGCGTCCGCGCCCACGTCCACCTGAACGTCGACACGGGGATGGGCCGGCTCGGGCTGCTGCCGAACCAGGTGGGAGAGGCCCTCGACGCGCTCGGCACGGGCGGACACGTCCATCTCGCGGGCCTCATGACCCACGTGGCGGATCCCAGGGGCTGGAGCCCGGCCACGCAGGACCAGGTGGCGGCCCTCGGACGCGCCTGCGAGCAGGTGCGAGCGCGCGGGGCGTGGGGCGGCTGGGTCCACGCCTACAACTCGGCGACCCTGTTCACGGCCCCGGGCCCCTTCGGCGACACGGTGCGCGTGGGCCTGGCCGCGCTGGGCGGCCTCGAGCTCCCCGGGGGGGCAACGCCGCCGCTCGCGCCGGTGCTCTCCCTCCGCAGCCAGGTCGCGCTCGTTCGAACCGTGCCCGCCGGCACGCCCGTCGGCTACGGCTCGGACTGGACCGCTAGGCGCTCGTCGCGGATCGCCACGCTGCCCATCGGCTACGCCGACGGCCTGCCCCGGGCCCTGTCGAACCGGGGCGAGGTGCTGATCCACGGGCGCCGAGCCCCCATCGTCGGACGCATCTCGATGGACTACACCACGGTCGACGTGACGGACCTGCCCCAC